>NZ_DBMDHH010000059.1:0-15279 GCF_057433415.1 Anaerotruncus sp.
ACCTTTTCCTCGTCGTATTTGCCCTCCTCGTTGTCGATGACGATGACGCCCTTCTTTTCAAACAGGAAGGAGACGCTCCCGTTCTGGCCGAGGTTGCCGCCGCATTTGTCGAAGTAGTGGCGCAGATCGCCCGCCGTGCGGTTGCGGTTGTCGGTGAGGGTTTCCACGATGACCGCCACACCCGAAGGACCGTAGCCCTCGTATGTAATCTCTTCGTAGTCCTCCTTGCTGTCCCCCGCCTTTTTGAGCAGGCGCTCGATGTTGTCGTTCGGGACGTTGTTCGCCTTCGCCTTCGCAATCAGCGTCGCCAGCTTGGAGTTGTTCGCCGGGTCGGCTCCGCCCTCGCGCGCCGCAACGGTGATCTCGCGCCCGATCTTCGTAAAGATTTTCGCGCGCGCGCCGTCGGTCTTTTCCTTCTTGCGTTTGATGTTTGCCCATTTGGAATGTCCGGACATATCCTTCAACCTCTCTTTGAAATCATGGTTTGGCGGTGTTACACCCATTCTTTCTTTTTTCCTGAAAAAGAAAGAACCAAAGAAAAATCGCTTACGGCAGGGCCTGCGGGCCCGGGTCAAGGGCTCCGCCCCCGGCGAAAGCCTCCGGCTTTCGCCTCACCCGCGGCTTTTGAAAAAGCCGGCAAAACGTTTGATGATATCCTGTGCGGAGATGGGCACGGCCGTCAAATCATTCCGTTCCCTCGTTCTCCCCCGCAACCCTCCGGCGCAGCCAAGCGCCGGGCGGCACGGGAAACGGGCAGGGGATGCGGTAACGCCGCATCGGGTGGCAGGCCGTCTCCACGGCGCCCTCCCCGACGTCCTCGAGCGCCGTAACGGAAAGGGGGCGCGGGCTCTCACGCGGAAGCAGCAGCTCCGCCTCCTCGCCGCGTGAAAAGCGGTTGCGCAGGCTCACTTCGAGCACGCCGTCCGCCCAGCCCTCCGCCATTGCGAGCACCTCCCAGCCGCACAGGGAACCGCCGAATGCGGCGTTCTGGCCGGGCGCGCCGAAATAGAAGCCGGTCGAATAGGGCCGGTGGCTCACCTTCCCCACCTCTTCGAGGGCCCAGGGCGGAGGCTCCCCCCTCTGCATCCACGCGTCGAGCGCCGCCCGGTAGGCGGCGGTGACCGACGCGGTGTAGTAGGACGATTTTGCGCGCCCCTCGATCTTGAAGGAGGAGACGCCCGCTTCCGCCAGTTCGCCGACGTGTTCGATCATGCACAGGTCGTTCGCGTTGAGGATGTAGCTGCCCCGCCCGTCCTCCCCGATGGGAAAGTACTGGCCGGGGCGTTTCTCCTCCACGAGGCGGTAACGCCAGCGGCAGGGCTGCGCGCAGGCGCCGCGGTTGGCGTCCCGGCCGGTGAGGTAGCTGCTGAGCAGGCAGCGCCCCGACACCGACATGCACATCGCGCCGTGGACGAACGCCTCGAGCTCGAGCCCGGGCGGGGTATTCTCCCGGATGCGGCGGATCTCCGCGAGCGAAAGCTCGCGCGCCAGCACGACGCGGGAGGCGCCGAGCTCATGGAGCGCGGACGCGGTCAGGTGGTTGACGACCCCCGCCTGGGTGGAGACGTGCAGCGGGATTTCCGGAACGATGCGGCGCGCGAGCGCCATCACGCCGAGGTCGGCGGCGATGAGCGCGTCCACGCCCGCCGAACGCGCCGCGCTTAAAAAGTCCGGCAGCGCGTCCGCCTCCTCGCAGGAGGGCAGGGTATTGCACACGAGATAGACGCGGACGCCGTTTTCATGCGCGAAGGAGACCGCGCCGGCAAGCGCGTCCGGCCCGAGGGAGGCCGCGGCGCGCATGTTGAACCGCCCGGAGCCCAGGTAGACCGCGTCCGCGCCGAAGCGCACGGCGGCTTCCAGCTGCTCCCGGCCGCCCGCCGGAGAGAGTAGTTCTGGCTTTTGCAAGGGAACGCTCCTTTTTACTGCTGCGGCTCGCTGTCGCCGCCCTCGCCCGGCATCGTGATGCCGTGGTCGACCCCGATGCCGGCCGCCGCGATATTCGCCGCGTGCTCCTCGATCGTGGCCGCGTAATAGAACTTGCCGTCCTTGTCCGCGAGGAAGTAGTAGTAGTCGGTGTTCTGCGGATAGATCGCGGCCTTGATCGCGTCGACGCCCGGGTTGGAGATCGGCCCGACGGGCAGTCCGTCGCACACATAGGTATTGTATGCGTCGTACATCGGCTGATTGACCGGATCGTCCGGGTTTTCAAGATAGGGCTTGATGTCGTTTTCGACGTAGAAGATCGTCACGTCCGACTGGAGTTTCGGGAACTGCGCGGGATTTTCGAGGCGCTTGTGGAAGATGGAGGAGACCATCTTCATGTCGTCGGTGCGGCCCGCCTCCTTCTGGATGACCGACGCCAGCGTGATCGCCTGGTCGAGCGTCAGGTTCTGCGCCTTCATCTGCTGCTGGAGCTCGTCGGTGTTGACCATCTGGTCAAAGCGGTTGAAGAACTTCTGCACCACGGTGCCCAGATCCTCGTCCACGTAGAAGTCGTAGGTGTCGGGGAAGAAATAGCCCTCGTAGCGGCGGTAGCGGTTCGCGTCGTCGGGGATGTCGGCCAGGAAGGGGTATTTCTCCTCAAACGCCGCGCCGTTCTCCTCGAGGTAGCGGAAGAGGTCCTCCTTCTTGCAGACGCCGTTCTCCTCGAGCTTGTCCGCGATATCCGAAAGGGTCCAGCCCTCGTAGAAGATGAGGGTGACCTGCTCCGGCCCGGTGCCCGAACGGAAGGCGACGAAGATTTCATCGTAGCTCATGTTGGTGTTGAGGGTGTAGTCGCCGGGGAAGAAGGAGTCCGGGGAGACCTTCTTGAGCGTCGCGTAGAGGCGGAAGGTCAGCGGCTGGGTGACGATGCCCTCCTTCTGGAGCATCGAGGCGATCTCGGAGATCGAGAGGTCCTCGTCGGGCAGCTCGAAGCTCACCTCGCCCTCCGGCTTATTGAGGCCGAACATGTCGCTCGCGCTCTGGAGCGCGAACATCGCCAGAAAGACCGAAAGCCCGAGCACGACGACCAGCACGAGCAGCGCCTTGAACCAGCGGCCGCCGCCGCCGCCCGAATGGCGGTCCCCGCCGTCTCCGCCTCCCGACCGCCGGCCTCCGCCCCCGCCGCTCCTCGGCGGGCGCGGCGACGAGGTCGACGGCTCGTAGAATTCCTCATCGTCAATCTGCACCTTGAATTCGCGCCTGCGCGCGGTATTCGGGCGCACGGCGTCCGCGCCGCCCGTCTGCGCGGCGGGCGCGCGGTACTCGGGCGGGGGCTGCATCCGGCGCGCGGGGCGTTCCTGCACGGCCGCCGCGCCGGCCGGCCGGCGTTCCCTGGAAGCGCTGTAGCGCTGGTTATCCTCTTCAAAGTCAAAAGCGGGGCGGCGGGGCGGGGGCGTCTGCGCGGGCGCGGGGTCCTCGACGTCGTCCAGCTTAAAGTTCTTGATCAGGTCTTCAAACTCGTCCCGGTTGCTCATGTGTCCTCCTATCCTCCACCCGGCGGGAAGCCTTCCCGGGCCTGTGGCGGAAAAACCCAATGTACAATATATAATACCTCAATTCGGCATAATAATCAAATCTTTTAACGAGTTTCCCGTACAAATTTTTTCACCGCGCGCCCCGGGCGGACGGCAGAAAATTTCTCTTCCCGGTTGATGTAACCCATTTGCCGCTTCAGACATAGTATGAAACAAATCATCAACAGCGAGGTGTCAACTTATGTGTAACAACAATTGCTGCGGGTGCGGCATGCAGAACTGTGGATGCGGTGGAAACGGCGGTTTCGGTTATGGCTACGGCAGCTGGATCTGGATCATCATCATCATTATCCTCCTCTGTGGTTGGGGCGGGTTCGGCGGCGGCTGCTGCTAATCCAAACAGACTCTACATCGACAGACTGTAACCACCTCCCCGCCCGGCGCGGGGGCAACGAAAATGACGGTTTCGGGCTTGCCCGAAACCGTCATTTCTTTTTTCTGCGTTCCGCCCCCGCCGCCTGCGGGACAAAAAGGCGCGCCTCGGTGACGATCAGGTCGACCGGCACGTCGTACCGGCCCTTCCACAGGCTCCTGCGCAGGTTCTGCGCGTAGACCAGCCCGATCTTCGGGCCGGGATAGACCGACAGGAACCGGTCGTAATACCCCGCGCCGTACCCCAGCCGGTACCCGGCGCGGTCGTAGGCGAGCGCGGGCACGAGGCAGACGCTCCCCGAAAAGTCGGTGAGCCGGCGGCACCGCTCCCGCACCGGCTCGAGCACCCCAAAGGTCTGGCGCGCGAGGTCGTCCATCGAGAAAATTTCGTAGAATTCCATCTCGTGGGTGCCCTCGACGCAGCGGGGCGCGGCCACCTTTTTGCCGTCCGCGAAGGCGCGGGAGATGAGACGCAGCGTGTCCACCTCGATGGGCAGCGAGACATAGGTCAGCAGGGTGGAGCACGCCGCGTATTCCCGCAGCGCGAGCACCCGGGCACAGATCTTTTCATCCGCGCCCGCCTTCCAGCCGGGCTCCAGCGCCCGCCGCCACGCCTTGATCTCCCCGCGCAGCCGCATTTTGAGCGGCCGGATGTCTATTCCCTGCATTGGATCGACCCGCGGATGGCGTCGGACGCCTCTTTCCCGGCGAGCAGCTCGACGAGCTTGAGCCCGAACTCCACGGCCACGCCCATGCCCCGCCCGGTGACGTACCTGCCGTCCACGCAGACGTAGGCGTCCGCCGGAATATTCGCGCCGCGCAGCTCCTTCTGGAAGGTCGGGAAGGAGGTCGCCGTGCGCCCCTCAAGCAGGCCGCGGTGGCCCAGGATCGAGGGCGCCGCGCAG
Organism: Anaerotruncus sp.; assembly: GCF_057433415.1. Taxonomy (NCBI): domain Bacteria; kingdom Bacillati; phylum Bacillota; class Clostridia; order Eubacteriales; family Oscillospiraceae; genus Anaerotruncus; species Anaerotruncus sp. The sequence continues at coordinate 4,796 of NZ_DBMDHH010000059.1, forward strand.
ATGGCGGTGATCCACCTGTCGTGTTCGGCGGCGTAGGTGATGCAGTCCTGCACCTCTCCGCTCGCCTCGAGGTTGGGGGTTCCGGGGATGCCGCCCGGCAAAAAGAGCAGCTCCATCGCCTCCTTGTCCACCTCGCCGGCGGTGACGTCGCACACGACGGGCACGCCGTGCGCGCTCGTGACGGTCCTGCCGCCCACCCCCGCCGTGCGCACCTCCAGTTTGGCGCGCCGCAGCACGTCGACGACGGCGAGCGCCTCGACCGTCTCAAATCCATCGGCCAGAAATACATAGATCATCTGTCAGCACCTCGATTGGTTAAAATATGGATACCGCCCGGCGGGCGGCGCGTTCAGTCGAGCACCAGGTTCAGGTAGGGCGCCCCGCCCCCGCCGCCGAACACCCGCTCGCGCGCCTCGGGGTCGTACCAGCAGGTCACGCCCGCCGGCACCCGTTCGAGCGGATAGGGGCAGTCGAGGTCGAGCGGCAGGCGCAGGTGGTACTCGTCGGCGCCGAACTTGTGCTGGAGCACCGAGAGCGCCGTGCCGGCGGCCATCCCGTCGAGCGCGAGCTCCTTGACGTTCACCGCGCCGCCCTCCATGTGGCAGACGGCGATGGCCCGCGCGTCGCCGACCGTGATCGCCAGCGTCTCGCCGCCGCCAAAGGCCGTCTCGGTCATCCGGTAGGCGAGCGCATCGCCGTCCCAGCGCACGAACATCGTGCGCCCGGCGAACGCCCGCTCGCGGATCTGCATAAACTCCAGGGGGTCGGCCTCGCTGATGAAAAAGCTGCCCGCAAAGGGCGCGATCTCCTCCCGCCCGACGACCGCCAGCCCGGAATAGAACTCAGTGTCGAACCCGCGCTTGCCGTAGAAGTTGTAGAGCGCGGCGCTCGAGGGCACGAGCACCGACAGCTTGACCCCCTCGGCGCGCAGCACCCTGTGGGCCGCCTCGAGCATCCGCGTGCTGATCCCCCGCCCGCGGTAGCTCTCCTTGGTCGCCACCGCGTAGACGTACCGCGCGGGCAGGATGCCCGCCCGCGTCACCACCGTCATCGGCAGCAGCGAGAGCATCGAGACGGGGTTCTCCCCGTCCATGAAGACCATCGTGTGCCGCGCGATGTCGTGGCTCGCGAAATAGAGGTCGACATACTCGTTGCTGTCGCCGAAGCATTCGCGCCACAGCTCTTTCAGCCGGGCGCGCATTCCTTCCTCCGCAAACCGGATCATACCGTCACCTCCCGCCCGAGGGTTCCTTCAGCACGGCTTCAAATTTTTCGAGGAGGATGGCGGGCCTGTAGGAGAGCTTCGCCTTGCGCAGCCCCTCGTCCCCCACGTCGTCCTCCCGATTGACATATTTGTAATCCGCGCAGTTGTGCGCGGCGAACTGCTGATTGATCATCGGATAGGCGCCCGCGATCGACGCAAACGCCTTTTCGATGTGCACGATGAAGGTGTCCGAATTGAGCGGCAGGCCCATCGTATAGGCGATCACCCCGCCGTCCAGCCGGAGCAGCCCGCCCCGGAGCCCCAGCGCGGTAAAGTTGTCGAAACAGTTTTTGACCGCGCAGGTCTCCTCCGCCAGGCTCGGGTCCTCGCCGCAGCCGTTCTCCGCGCACCACGCCACATTCATCCGCCAGCATTCGGGCAGATTTTCGGGCGTGACCGCCTCATAGGCCCAGCGGCCCTCGTTCTCCGCCAGAAAGCGGTTGACGAAATTCCGTTTGCCGTGCAGCTTTTTGCCCGACAGGGTGATGAGCTTTTCACTCTCGTAGAGGTAGTCGAAGTTGTCGCGCACCTCCGAAAAGGCAAACCGCCCGGGAAAGAGGGCCTCCAGCGCGGCGGTCCCCTCGCGGGGAACGCCGTTCATGTGGAAGGGGACCCCCAGCTCCGCCGCGTCCGCGACGAGCGCGTCGACGGCCGGCCTGAGGTCGCCGCTGCCCGCCGGGTAGAGGTAGGAGTACGCGCCGCCCTCCCGGTGGGAGCGCACGAGGTAGTAGTCGTTCATCCGCGCGACCTCGATGTGGTAGATCGTGCGGTAGATGAAATTGTTGGTAAAGGTGTATTCGCTGCCCCTCAGGTTCCCCATCCGGAGCAGCGGGTCGATCCATTCCTTGTCCGCAAGGGTGATTCTTCTGAAATCCGGCATAGCTTATAAGGACCTTTCTGTTGGGTTGACCGCCCGCCGGACCTCCTCGGCGATCTCCTCGACCGGGAAGGCGCGGCGCTCGTCCGAGCAGCGCACCACCCGCCAGCCGAAGTGTTCGGCGGCGTAGAGCGCGCAGACGCGGCACCGCCGCATATAGGCGAAATTCGCCTCGTGGATGTCCCGCTTCGACTCGTCCCCGTGGTAGCGGCCCGACAGCAGCGCCCGCGAAACGTCGGGATGCATGTCCAGGTAGACGACCGCGTCGGGGCGCGGGAGGCCGAGCTTCCCGTATTCAAAGTCCTCCATCCACGCGTGGAAGGCGGGCCATTCATCGGGGGGCAGCTTGGACATCTGGTGGATGAGATTGGAGGTCGCGTAGCGGTCGGCGACAATAGTATGCCCCGAAAGGTAGTCCGCCTTCCAGAACCGCTGGTAGCTCGCGTAGCGGTCGACCGCGTAAAAGCTGCTCGCGGCGTAGGGGCCGACGTCGTCGGCCTGTCCGAATTCGCCCGAAAGGTACATCTTGACGAGCGCCGACGACGGCTCGGCGTAGTCGGGGAAGCTCACCGCGCGCACCGGCACGTTCTCCCGGCGCAGCCGGTCGCAGAGGAGCTTTGCCTGCGTCTGCTTGCCCGAGCCGTCCAGCCCGTCGATGACGATCAGCCTGCCGGTCACGCCCGTCCCCCCTGCTTGAGCTTCGCGATGTGCCCGCGCACCTCCTGCGGCTTTCCACAGCTCATCTTGCCCTCGCGGCAGCCGCCGCGGCAGCAGGACGGCCCCGCGCCCGAAAAGAGAGTCGGCGCGACCGCGCTCACGAGCGCGAGCATCTGGTCGGCGACCGCCCGGATCTCCCACTGGGCGCGGTTGCAGCAGCGGTGCGCGAAGAAGTTATAGAGGCTGCGCGCGTTCATCGTGACGATCATCTTGGTGTCGCACGCGTTGGGCAGCACGAAGCGGGCGTCCTCGATCGCCAGCTTCTCCGCCTTTTTGGCGGCTTCCTTCTCCTCCATGCCCTCCGCGACGAGCGCGGCGGCGCGGCGTTTTTTGAGGATCGCGGCGATGCGGTCGTAGCTCTCCTGCGCCGCCTCCATCGCCTCCTCGAACTCGGAGAGCGCCTCGTCGTCCGCCTCGATCTCGGGCGGCAGGACGTAGTCGAACGCCTTCTCCCGCACGTACCGCTGGCTCTGCACGCTGTAGGAGGCCATGCGGTGGCGGGTGATCTGCGCGAGGAAGGCGCGCGAGACCCCTTCGATGCCGAAGGTGAAGCTCGCGTGCTCGATCGGGCTCTCATGGCCGATCTCCGCCAGCATCTGCACGAAATCGGACGCCTTTTCCTCGGTGAGGTTGTCCATCAGATCGCCGAGGGACGCCGAGGAATAGCACAGCTTGGCCGCCGAGGCGACCGTCTTTTCCGGGTTGGGGGTATGGCTTAAAAGGGTGACTTTGGGCTGTACCTTTGGCATTGCGCATCCTCCTGTTTTTAAAAAAACGTCCGCGTCCGGCGGGGCGGAGCCCCGCTTCACAGGGGTTCATCCGCCCGCGCCGGACGATATCCGTCGCCGGGTTTTCGGTTTAAAGCTGATCCGCTTCGGAGAGCTTCGGCGGGAAAAACTGGTTGAGGGGGAATTTGATCTTGCGGAAGACCTCGCAGGGGTCCTCGGTGGAATTGCTCGTGCTCTCCTTATCCGGCACCGCGTAGTCGTAGGCCGGGATCATCATCTGCACGCTGCGCTCGAGCTGGACGATGGTGAACAGCCCGATCGTGATAAGTACCACCTTTTCCGGCTTGCAGACCGCGAAGTCGCCGTCGAACAGGTTGCAGATCGAACCGGGCAGGGTCACGCCGGACTCAAACGCACGGCCGCAGCCGCACTCGACCAGCTTGCTGTCGAGGCACATCGGGTCGACCACATGGACGCTCGCCTTGGGCATGTTGGTGTTGTCGTGGTCGATGCCGCCGCGCGGGTCGGTCGAATTGTAGACCTTGACGTTCCCGTCGGAGCCGTAGAGGATGACCTTCTTGGAGAAGGCCGCGATTCCCACCACATTGGCCGGAGGGGCCACCGGGGAGGTGTAGGCGCTGACCGTCACTTTGAAGAAGAAGGTGAGATCGACCGAGTAGAAGCCCTTGTTGAAGGGCACCGGCTCGACGTCGAGGTAGACGGTGATGATTTCCACGTCTTTGCATTTGATGCTCATCGCGCTGTCGATCACCGGCTGGGCGCGGTCAGTAAAGAATACCTGCAAATCCGTCAGGCAGTCCTTATCGGTGCAGGAATCATAGATCCTGCCGGCATCTATGCATACTGCTTCCTTGAAACAGTTTGCTCCGGTCGCGGTAACAGGAGCTGTTCTTTGCTCTGCCATATGAATCCTCCTAGTTATGTTTTGAGCTGTACTCAATACATTTTATGAGCGATTCGTCTTTTTGTGCATCGGCAGAGAAATTTTCGTTCCGTCCCTATTTTATCATGCCAAAAGACATCCGTCAATTTACCCTTCCCGCGCTTTTGGGCTGTCCGGATTATCTCCCCCTTCGGCGTAAACCGGCGTTTTTCCCCTGTTTGGGAGGGCCGTTTTCTTGATAACAACCATAGGTTGTGATACAATAAAATTGCAGGGAACGATAAAACCGGTCAAGAAGGGGGAATCTGATGAAAATCAATTGGGCCGTGCGGTTCCGGAATCCGCTCTGGTGGGCGCAGGTCGCATGTGCCGTACTGCTGCCCATCCTCGCCTATTTCGGCCTCTCGTGGGAGGACATGACGAGCTGGGCCGCGCTCGGGGCGCTCTTTGTGCGCGCCGTGCAGAACCCCGTCGTCGTAGTGTCGGTGCTCGTGAGCGTCTTTAACGCGGTGGTCGACCCGACCACCGCGGGCGTCGGGGACAGCCGCCTCGCGATGACCTACGCGGCCCCGCGCCGGGACCGCCGGACGGATGGGAGGGAAGCGCGATCGTAAAAATCTGCCTTGACCCGGGGCACGGCGGCGCCGACCCCGGCGCAGTGCTCAAAAGCCGGTACGAAAAGGACGACGTCCTGCGCCTCGCGTGCGCCCTCAAGCCTCTGCTGGAGGCGCAGGGGCTCGGCGTGGTGCTCACCCGCGATTCGGACGCGGCCCTGCCGATCGCCGAACGCTGCCGCATCGCCAACGAGGCGGGCTGCGCCTACTTCTTGAGCCTCCACCGCGACGCGGCGGACCCCTCCGCGCGCGGCGTGGGCCTGTGGGTGCACAGCGGCGCCGACTGGCCGACCGTGCAGAAGGCGCAGGACATCCTGACCGAGCTGCTCGCCGTTACGCCGGTGCGGGACCGGGGGGTGCGCAAGGGGACCCCGCAGAACTACCGGGATTTCGGCGTCAACACGGGCACCGTCATGGCTTCCGCGCTGCTCGAGCTGGGCTTCCTCACCAACGAAGAGGACAACACCCTGTTCGACCGCTATCTCCCGCAGTACGCCGAGGCGGCCGCGCGGGGGCTCTGCCGGGCGGTGGGGATCGCCTACCGCGCCCCCGCGGCCGGGGACGCGCCGCGGGACCCGGCGCGGGAGACGGTCCGGGCCGCGCTCGACGAATTGGCCGCGGCGCTCGAAAACGCGCGCCGCAGACTGGGGGTGTGAGATGGACTGCTCCAAGAATCAGCCGTGCGAATCGCTGCGCGCGCTGGAACAGAAGGTCGACGGGAAGTTCCGGGAATACGACGGGCGGCTCGGGGACGGCGAGGTGAGCTTCGCCGTCATCAAGACCAAGCTCAACCTGATCCTCGGCATCCTCGCCGCGATCGGCGGGTGCCTCGTCCCGGTCCTGCTCAACCTGATCTTTTCATAAGGCGGGGAGCGGTCTCCTCCCTCCCCCGCCCGGCAAAAAACCGGGGCCGCGTTTTACGCGGCCCCGGTTTTTTCTTCATTGAACCATATGTACCCGTTCAGGCGCTCACCAGCGAATCGCCCATCAGCTCCCGGTAGCGCCGCTCCATCTGCCTGGCCTGGTAGCCGAGCAGGGCGGTCTCACCGTCCAGCCGGACAAGCGCGGGAGAGCTGTAGGGCTCGCCGTTTTCCAGCAGAGCGCCCATCTTCCTGCGGTTGTTCCCGATCTTTTTCCACCTGTTCTCGATTTGGACCGCGAGGATCCATTTTTTGATTGCGTTCATCTGTTATCCCGTCCTTGACTTTTTTCGACAGCGTTATCTTTCGTTCGCTGCAATTACATTATACGCTCTGTAATTGGCGGAATCTGTCGAATCGGAGAAGGGCGTTTTTAACAAATCGTGAACATTCGACCAAAAAACCCGTTAAATTTTCTTCAGGCGGGCGAATTTCGCCATAACCTTCTTGGTTCCGACACCGTCGAACGCCACCTCCACAAGGTGGTCGTTGCCCATCGGCGTGACCGAGATCACCATGCCGCCGCCGAACACCTTGTGTGTGACCCCGTCCCCCGGCCGCAAGTCGAAGCCCTCGTCGGGCGCGGGCTGGCGGCCCACCCCCAGCATCCGGTCGCTCTCGGAGTAGCGGGGCTTTTTCGCCGGCATGGCGGCCGCCTGCTGGCGGCGGAGCAGCGTCTCGTCCTCCGACTCGCACAGCTCCGGCGGAATCTCCGCCAAAAACCGCGAGGGGCGGTTGCGCATCGTCTGCCCGAAGAGCATCCGCTGCGCCGCGTCGGAGATGTAGAGCTGCTTTTTGGCGCGGGTGATCGACACGTAGGCGAGCCGCCGCTCCTCCTCCACCTGCGCGGGGTCGTACATCGCCTGCACGCCCGGGAAGATCCCCTCCTCCGCGCCCGCGATGAAGACGTTGTCGAACTCGAGCCCCTTGGCCGAGTGCATCGTCATCAGCACCACCGCGTCGTCGTTCGGGTCGTATTTGTCGATGTCGGTGTAGAGGGAGATCTCCTCCAGAAAGCCGGAGAGGGAGTGCTCGGCGTTCTCCTCCTCATAGCGGTTCATCGTGCTCTTGAGCTCCTCGATATTCTCGATCCGCGTCTGGCCCTCAAAGCCCTCCGCTTGGAGCATCGCAAGGTAGCCCGTCCGGTCGAGCAGCTCGTCGAGCAATTCGCCCAGCGGCAGCGTGTCCGCCGCCTCCATCAGCCCGCGCATCATCGCCGCGAACGCCATGAGGTCGGCGGTCTTGCGCCCGAGGGAGGCGTATTCGTCCGCGTGCTCGAGCACGTCGAACATCGCCGCGCCCGTCCCGGCGGCGATCTCCGCCACCGCGTTGACCGTGCTGTCTCCGATCTTCCGCTTGGGCTCGTTGATGATCCGCCGCAGCCGCAGCGAATCCGACCGGTTGCTCAGCACGCTCAGATAGGAGACGATATCCTTGATCTCCTTGCGCTCGTAAAAGCGCAGCCCGCCGATGATACGGTAGGGGATGCCCGCCTTGACCATGCCGCGCTCAAGCATCTGCGACTGGGCGTTCATGCGGTAGAGCACCACATGGTCGGAATACTTCGCGCCCGCCTGCACGTTGGCCTGGATCGTGTCGCAGATGAACTGCGCCTCCCCGTTTTCGTCGGCGGCGCGGTGCACCCGCACCTTGACCCCCTCCCCGTTCTGGGTCCAGAGGGTCTTGCCCTTGCGCTCGGTGTTGTTCGAGATGACCGCGTTGGCCGCGTCGAGGATCGTTTCGGTGCTGCGGTAGTTCTGTTCCAGCCGGAAGACCTTCGCGCCGGGGAAGTTGTCCTCGAACTGGAGGATGTTTTCGATCGTCGCGCCGCGGAATTTATAGATGCTCTGGTCGTCGTCGCCGACGACGCAGAGGTTCCCGCTTTCGGAGGCGAGCAGCCGCACGAGCTCGAACTGCGCGCGGTTGGTATCCTGGTACTCGTCCACCATGATGTAGCGGAAGCGGTTGCGGTAGTAGTCGAGCGCCTCGGGGAACTCCTTGAAGAGCCGCACCGTCAGCATGATGATGTCGTCGAAGTCGACCGCGTTGGCGTCCTGGAGCTGCTTCTGGTAGATCGCGTACACCTTGGCGACGACCTGCTTGTAGTAGTCGTCCCCCACGCCGGCCTCGTAGCCGCCGGGGGTCAGGAGCTCGTCCTTCGCGCGGCCGATCGCGGAGAGCACCCCCTTGGGGGCGAACCGCTTGTCGTCGATGTTGAGCTCCTTGAGCGCGCCCTTGATCACCCGCAGCGAGTCGTCGGTGTCGTAGATCGCAAAGCTGCGCCCGTAACCGAGCCGCTCGATCTCGCGCCGCAGGATGCGCACGCACGCCGAATGGAAGGTCGAGGCGCCCACGTCGTCCGCCGTCGGCCCGAGCATCGCCGAAAGCCGCTCCCGCAGCTCCCCGGCGGCCTTGTTGGTAAAGGTGATTGCGAGGATGTTCCAGGGCATGACGGTGTGGCTGCGGATGAGCGTAAAGGCGCGGTCGGAGTCCCAGCTCTCCCCGTCGGCGTACTCCTCGAGGAAGGCGACGTCCTCCGCCGTGACCTGCTCGGGCATCCAGTCGCTGTGGTAGGCGTCCCCGAAGAGCACCATGTTCGCGATGCGGTTGATGATGACCGTCGTCTTCCCGCTGCCCGCGCCCGCCAGGATCAGCACCGGGCCGTTCAGCGTGTAGACCGCCTGCTTCTGCATCGGGTTCATCCGGGAAAAGAAGTCGTCGATGATGCGGCGCCGCGCCGCTGTGTACCGGTCTTTCAGCGATAAATCCATTGCGTTTCCCCACACATTCCGTTGTTTGGCCGGGCGCGTCCCGCGCCCGCGGCAACTACAGTATACCACATTTCCCGACCCGTGGGAACGTAAAAAAAGGCGGCCCGCATGGGCCGCCTTTTTATCGATATCGAACATTACTTGAGGATGGAGAGCAGGACGCCCGCGGCCACGGCGGAGCCGATAACGCCGGCGACGTTCGGACCCATCGCATGCATGAGCAGGAAGTTGGTCGGGTTCTCCTTCTGGCCGACCTTCTGCGAGACGCGCGCCGCCATCGGGACGGCCGACACGCCGGCGGAACCGATCAGCGGGTTGATCTTGCCGCCCGAGAGGACGTACATCAGGTCGCCGAGCAGCACGCCGCCCGCGGTACCGAACGCGAACGCGATGAGGCCGAGGACGATGATGCCGAGGGTCTGCGGGGTGAGGAACCGCTCCGCGCTCGCCGTCGCGCCGACGGTGACGCCGAGGAAGATGGTGACGATGTTCATCAGCTCGTTCTGCGCCGTCTTGTTGAGGCGGTCGACCACGCCCGACTCACGGAAGAGGTTTCCGAGCATGAGCATGCCGATCAGCGGGGCGGTGTCGGGAACGAGGAAGGATACCAGGATTGCAACGAGGATCGGGAAGACGATCTTCTCGAGCTTGGAGACGGGGCGCAGCTGCTCCATCCGGACGGCGCGCGCCTTCTTGGTGGTGAGCAGCTTCATAATGGGCGGCTGGATGATCGGGACCAGCGCCATATAGGAGTAGGCCGCGATGGCCACCGAGCCGAGCAGGTGCGGAGCCAGCTGGGTCGTCGTAAAGATCGCCGTCGGGCCGTCCGCGCCGCCGATGATGCCGATCGAGCCGGCCTCGGCGGGAGTAAAGCCGAGCGCCAGCGCGCCGAAGAAGGCGAGGAAGATGCCGAGCTGGGCGGCCGCGCCCATGAGGAAGCTCTTCGGGTTCGCGATCAGCGGACCGAAGTCGGTCATGCAGCCGACGCCGAGGAAGATCAGCGGCGGGTAGATGCCGAGCTTGACGCCGAGGTAGAGGTAGTCGAGCAGGCCGCCGCCGTTGGCGAGCATCTCCCACGCGATATGCCCGGTGTCGTTGATGAAGATTTCAGGGTGGTACATTCCCGCCATCGGCAGGTTGGTCAGCAGCATACCGAACGCGATCGGCAGCAGCAGCAGCGGCTCGAAGCCCTTGCGGATTGCAAGGTACATGAGCACGAAGGAAACCAGAATCATCAGGGCCTGCCCGCCGGTCAGGTTCAGGAAGCCCGACTTGGACACGATCGTCTGGACCGAGTCCGCAAAAATTTCAAACATTGTCTCTGCCCTCCGTCAATCAAAAAGGTTGGGTGTTCTGCATCATGCCGGCCTGCGCCCAGGAGGTGCGCTCCCGTGCGCGGCGGATGCTGCGCAGGACAAAGCCGCCCTCGGCCGCGGGCTGGCCGCTTTCGCCGCCGCCGAACATCGAGGCGACCGCCGCCGAGATCACCGCGATGATATCGTCTCCGATACCCTCCTCGACGATCGGCTGGATCACCATGGTGGAGGCCGGAGCCGGAGCCGCCGGCGCGGCGGGCGCCGGAGCCGGGGCCGCCGCCTGCTGCGGGGCCGCCTTGGGTGCCGCCGGTGCGGCGGGCTTGGGGGCCGCGGCGGGCTGCGCCGGTTTCTTCGGCGAGCCCAGGCCGGTGGA
>NZ_DBMDHH010000060.1:0-14810 GCF_057433415.1 Anaerotruncus sp.
CGGAAAACAACGCCCGTTCCGGGCGTTCGCGCGCGCTGCGCGCGTGCGCGGCGAAGCCGCGCAGTTTTCCGCCTCCCCGTGGGCGCTGCGCGCCACGCAAAAACGGCCGTGCCTCCCCGGGAGCACCCCCGGTACGGTTCCGGAGACTCGCCGGCAGAGGCATTGCGCCCGCGGCGCGGCGGCGGGCTGGTTGCTATAGGCTCGTTCGCTGATCCGTGACCAGGGCGCCGCCGACTTTGGCCGCAGGCCAATCGGAGGCGGCGCGGGGGTCAAGGGGGCTATGCCCCCTGCGGCTTCTTTCCCCCATTTCTTGTCCGTACAAGAAATGGGGCCGCCCGCCGGGGCGGGACCCGGCAACTCTGCCGCTCGATAAGCGGACAATCTAAAACCGCCGTCGGTCGGCCACCGACATCCTCCGCCGCTCGTTGAGCGGCAAAAACAAAAAGGAAGTGCTGCAATGGAAAACTGGCTCGCGCGCACCGCGCTGCTGATCGGGGAGGAGAACACCGCGCGCCTGGCGGGCGCGCGGGGAGCAGTGCTCGGGCTCGGGGGCGTCGGCTCGGCGGCGGCGGAGGCGCTCTGCCGCGCGGGGGTCGGACACCTGCTGCTCGTCGACCACGACACGGTGGACGAGACGAACCTCAACCGTCAGCTCGTGGCGACCCGCGACGCGGTCGGAATGCGCAAGGCGGATGCCGAGCTGCGCCGACTGGGTTCAATCCACCCTGCGGGGGATTTTACCGCCGCGTACGAATTCTACCTGCCGGACAACAGCGGCTTTCTCTTTGACTGGAGACCCGATTTCGTGCTCGACTGCATCGACACGGTGACCGCCAAGCTGCATCTCGCGGAGGCCTGCGCCCGGCGCGGGGTCCCGCTCTACATGTGCCTGGGCACCGGCAACCGGCTCGACCCCGGCGCGCTGCGCATCGGCGACATCGCGGACACGGCCGGCTGCGGCTGCGGGCTCGCGCGGGTGATGCGCCGGGAGCTGAAACGGCGCGGCGTGGCCCGCCAGACGGTGCTCTATTCGGTCGAGGAGCCCGCCAAAGCCGTCTGCCCCGGGGAGCACGGAAGGCACGCGCCGGGAAGCATCGCGTTCGTGCCGCCCGCGGCCGGACTCCTGCTCGCCTCCCGGGCGGTCCGCGACCTGCTGGGGCTTTAGAGGAAACAAAAAAACGGGCGTCTTCCAAAACTGGAAGGCGCCCGTTCTTTACATGTAAAAACCCCGCCGTATCGATGTCCTGCCAGCTGTAAACCCCCGTCGTTAGACAAGAGTGGGTACGCCCGATCGCGTGTTTCCAGCTCCCTTCGTCCCATCGTGAGATGGGGAGGTCTGCACTCCGCACGCGGAAAGGAACTCCCAAAGTACAGTTGTTGGAGTATAAAGGGCAGAACTGTCGGGTACGGCAGGGAGTTACGGCATTAGTTTTCCCCGTCCTCGCCGCCGGTAAACTCGAAGCTGTCGGACAGGCGCTCCATAAAGATCGCCGCGACCTGATCGAACTCGGCCTCGTCCTCGATCGCCTCGAGGAACTCCTCCTCGCCCTCCATGACCGATTTGAGGATCACCAGCTCGCCGTCGTCCTCGCAGTCACAGTCCTCTTCGCCGCAATCCGCGACCAGCGCCACATAGTGCTGCTCGCCGAGCTCGAGGGTGTCGACGATCTCGAATTCATGCTCGTGGCCCTCATCGTCAACCAGCGTGATCAGATCGGCGCCGAACTCTTCGTTTGCCATAGAAACCGTTCTCCTTTTCCGGGGGTGGATTCCCCCTCAAAAATCGGGCGGAAGGCCCGGTTGTCATCCCTGTTTGATAACATGATAATCCATTGGGAAGCAAATGTCAAATGGTTTTCATTGTGTACAAGTTGTATATATTTTCTTTTCAATCTTGAAAAAATCATATTGACATTCCCCAACAAATTGCTTATAATATAGATACAGAAGAGAGGAACATGATACCAATATTCATAGAAAGGCGGTGGTTCCGATGTACGATGAAGCACACAGTTTCTCATTTGCATTGAGGGACTGTTCGCCCAAGGGCAGGCTTTCCTAGGAGCAGTTTTCAGGACAGCTGCAATCACAGTTTCTGTCGATTTTCAAAGATGATCCGGAGTAAAATCTGTAAATCTGAAAACAACTTGAATTTGGTGCTTGTGAGAGATCCCTTTAGGGAATCCCGAAAGGAAGATGCTCAATCGTAAGAGGCGAGTTCATTCCGCGCAAGACAAATAATCTGTGATTCCAGGTCCCAATCGTAAAACGGGTTTACCGCACGCATCCTATCAAAGCAACCGCACCAGGCAAAATCCCACCGGCGCCGCCGGGGTCGAGTGAAGGGCTTCGGAAACGCCGGCAATGTGAATGATTCGACCTACAATCAAATAACGTTCAGTCCAGGGAACCCAGGCATTGTTGCAGGCATCCTTTACGGTTGAGCAGCAAAGGGTCATATTCCAGAACTGAGCATGGATTCTGCGTCATCGAACTGCATAAGGGCAATCAAAACCGGATCGTAAAGAAGGTCCAAAAGCTGTGATCGTAACCGCAGCGAATGTTTTCGAGTGTTACTTGCATATAGATGTACGAGGTTCCAACAGAGCGGCAGGCCACGGCCCGCCACGGCCGAAAGAGGCTGTGGGAAGGGATCGCGGCAGGCCACATGTCAAAAAAATCAAGCGGCGCCGGTAATCATCGGCGCCGCTTTTGCATGCCCCGCGGCCTCGCCCGCCGATTCATTGCCAAAACGTAAACTTACTATGAATATCCTGCAGGGAGATTGATTTTGGCGGATTATGTGGTAAAATATGAAGAGCAATCCATGTCCTTCGGAAGATCTGTATAAAACCATGGAGGTAACATCATTATGAAAAAAATCGCCCTGCTGCTCTGCGTGGTTCTGATGCTTTCCACGCTGATGGTTGGCTGCAAAAAATCGGAGGAGCCCTCCCCCGAGTCCGGCGCCCCGTCCGGGGAGACCAGCGGACCGGAAAGCATGCCGGAAACCGCTGCCGAGATCTACGCCCACAACATGGAGATCGATGAATCCGCCATCGACCTGGTCCAGTTCAACACGCCGGAGGCCGGTTCCCCCATCGCGACCATCAAAACGTCCCTCGGCGACATCAAGATGGTGCTCTTCCCCAAGGAGGCCCCCAAGGCTGTTGAGAACTTCCAGGCCCTCGTGGAAAAGGGCTATTACAACGGACTGAAAGTCTACAGCGCCGTGCCGAGCGTCCACGTCGCGACCGGTGATCCCGACAACAACGGCAGCGGCGGCGAAAGCGCCTCGGGCGAGCCGTTTGAGGACGAGTACAGCCTCAACCTCTGGCACTTCAACGGCGCCGTCGCCATGGATAACGGCGGCACCCCCGGCCAGAACGGCAGCCGCTTCTTCATCGTCCAGAACTCCCGCATCACCGATGAGCTCGGCGACAAGATGTTCGACGGCGGCTTCCCCGAGAAGGTCATCCAGAAATACCTCGAGGTCGGCGGCGTGCCCAATTACGACGCGCGCGACACCGTCTTCGGCCAGGTCATCGAGGGCATGGACGTCGTTGAGAAGATCGCGGCCGTCCCCACCGATGCGGACCACAAGCCCACCGAGGACGTCGTGATCACCTCCGTCGAACTCGGCACCCTCTGATCGCAGACAGAAACTGAGCGCGGGACGCCAACGCGTCCCGCGTTTTTATGTAAAGGAGACGCTTTTCATGAACCATGTCAAACGCATCGCGGCGCTCGCGCTCGCGCTGGCGCTCGTCCTCTCCCTCGCCGCCTGCGGCGGCTCCAAGACCCGGAAGGTCACCGATTTCCTCACGGAAAAGATGCCCGGCGAGTACGCCGAGGCCACCAAGGCGACCACCGTCACCGACGCGTCCGACGGCTCCTTCAACGTCGAGCTGACGATCGACCTGCCCTCCGGCGGCGCGTCCGACGAGGACATGTTCGATACGATCGCCTTTGAGGCCAGCTACCTCATCGACGAGGTCTTTGCCGAGCCCCCCTACCCGCTCAACTTCAAAATCCACTTCCTCAAGGACGGCGCGGACTTCGGCGACATCGAGCGGACGCACGACAACCCCGTCTTCTACCGCACCTACCAGGGGACGACCGATACCTTCCAGTTCCAGATGTGAGGCCGGAAGCGCATCCGGAGAGGTACGCGCTCCCGCATATGCCGCAATAAAAAGAGACCGCCGGCGGCGGTCTCTTTTTTGTCTGCGCGGGAAAGGCGCCTGATGCATTTTGGCTCCGGCTACCCCACGACCTTGTAGCCGTTGGTGAGGTCGCCGAGGTCGACGTAATATTTGCGGTAGTCGTCGGGGTGCACGAGCACCCGGACGGTGCGGCGGCCCTCCAGCAGGGAGGCGGGGTTGAACCACAGGCCCTCGCTGCGGAAGTTGTAGATCGTGCGGGTGGCGGAGTCGGTATAGTGGCAGTGCACCACATAGGGGTGCCTGCCGTTCATCTCCAGCGAGGTCTGAAGCCCGCAGCCGTCGTAATCCGCGTTGAGCGCGCGGCCGTTTTCGAGCAGCCAGCGGCGCAGGCGCGCCTTGCGCGCGAGCACCGCGAGACCGATAGCGCCCACAAGCAGGAAGGTCAGCCCCGCCAGCCCGAAGGCCAGCAGGAAAATGATCCCGTCCGGCGCGGTGAAGCCGACGCCCAGGCCGATCGCGAGGAACACCGCGCCGAACGCCGTGAAAAAGCCGAAGAACGCCTTCAGGAAGCTCGCCGGATTCCGGAACATACGGGTCCCTCCTTAGTTCTGCGCGCGGTAGTAGTTGATGAGGCAGCCCGCGAGGATGATGTCCCGCTCGTCGTCGGTCAAATCGCCGAGCGTGAGGGTGAAGGGCTTCGTCCCCTCCCCGGTGAAGGCGTAGGCGGTGATCTCCGCCTGCTTCTCCGCGACCGCGCGGCGGATGTTGGGGATGAAGACCGCGTCATATTTCGCGAAGGGCGGCTCGCCGGAAACCACGAAGGGCAGCATGCCCCAGTTGATGAGGTTGGAGCGGTAGCGCTTGGTGGCGTACTCCCGGGCGATGTTGGCCCAGCCGCCCAGCACCTTCTGGCAGGAGGCGGCCTGCTCGCGCGCCGAGCCGTCGCCCGGCTTGACCGCGTAGACGAGGGAGCCGCAGCCGATCGTCCCGCCGTCGACCTCCTGGAAGCCGTCGATCGCGCGGATCCTGTGGATCGGGCAGTCGGGCGACCGGTCGTCGAAGGCGGTGCCCTTCTCGCGGCGGAGCGTCTCCCACTTCTGGGAGTTCTTCGCGGCCCCGACGTACGCCGGGTCCTTGCGGGAGAGGGTGAATTCCGCCAGCTTGAGCGGGTTGGAGCGGTAGGAGGAGGTCTCGCCCGACGGGATCAGCTCGTCGGTGGTGGTGACCGGGTCGGTGATGAAGGCGTCCACGTCGAGCAGCAGGTGCTCGATCAGCGGGGACATCTCCGGCCAGTCGGCGATGTTCGGGCCGAACTTGAGGGGCAGCTCGGGCTGCGCGCGGCCCACGCCGTCATAGACGCGGTTGTCGTAGACCTCGCCGTGGAAGACGTACTTGGGCTTGGTGAAGCCGATATCGAGGTCGGTGGCCGGGGTGAGGACGCCGTGGTTGAGCGCAGTGGCCGCGATCGAGCGCGCGTCCATCAGCGCGACCGACGCGATCTGGCCGTTCCCCGGCTTGGAGCCCTCGCGGTTGGGGAAGTTGCGGGTGCTGTGGCGGATCGAGAGGCCGCCGTTGGCGGGCACGTCGCCCGCGCCGAAGCAGGGGCCGCAGAAGGCGGTGCGCACCGTGGCGCCCGTCTGCATGAGCTTTGCGATCGCGCCGTTCTCCACGAGGCTGATGAAGACCGGCTGGCTCGACGGGTAGACCGACAGCGAAAACTCGTCCGCGCCGATCGAATGGCCCGCCAGGATATCCGCCGCGTCGCAGATGTTGTCGTAGGTGCCGCCCGCGCAGCCGGCGATGACCCCCTGGTCGACGAGCAGGCGGCCGTCCTTCACCTTGTCGCGCAGGGTGAAATGGATGGCGGGGTTGTCGATCGACTTGGCGCCCTCCCGTTCCACCTCGGCGAGGATGTCCATGAGGTTGGCGTTCAATTCGTCGATCTCATAGGCGTTGGAGGGGTGGAAGGGCATCGCGATCATCGGCTTGACGGTCGAGAGGTCGACGTGGACGACCCCGTCGTAATAGGCCGCGTCGCCCGGAGCGAGCCGTTTATACGCCTCTTTGCGGCCGTGGATCTCAAAGTAGTCCTCCACCTGTCCGTCGGTCGCCCACACGGAGGAGAGGCAGGTCGTCTCAGTGGTCATGACGTCGATGCCGTTGCGGTATTCGACGTTCAGGTTGGCGATGCCGTCGCCGATGAACTCCATGACCTTGTTCTTCACATAGCCCTTCTTGAACACCGCGCCGATGATCGCCAGCGCGACGTCCTGCGGGCCGACCCCCCTGTGGGGCCTGCCGGTCAGGTAGACGGCGACCACCTGCGGGCGTTTGATGTCATAGGTGCGGCAGAGCAGCTGCTTGACGAGCTCGGGGCCGCCCTCGCCGACCGCCATCGTGCCGAGCGCGCCGTAGCGCGTGTGGCTGTCCGAGCCGAGGATCATCTTTCCGCAGCCGCTCATCATCTCGCGCATGTACTGGTGGATGACCGCCTGGTGGGCCGGGACGTAGATGCCGCCGTACTTCTTGGCGGCGGAGAGTCCGAACATGTGGTCGTCCTCGTTGATCGTGCCGCCCACCGCGCAGAGGGAATTGTGACAGTTGGTGAGCACGTAGGGCAGCGGGAACTTCTCGAGCCCCGACGCGCGCGCCGTCTGGACAATGCCCACGTAGGTGATGTCGTGGGAGGCCATCGCGTCGAATTTGATCTTCAGATCATCCATATTGCCGCTCGTGTTGTGCGCCTCAAGGATCGAATACGCGATCGTCCGCTTGCGCGCCTCCTCCTTCGGGACGGCCCTGCCCATCGCCGCCAGCGCTTCGGCGGCATGTCCGTCGTCGGGGATCAGCTTGCCGTCCGCATAATACGCCCCGGTTTCGTAAAGTTTTATCATGAAATTACCTCCTGTATATTTTCTCAATCAACCGCGCGCGTCATCGGCGGCGGAACAGGTTCTGTCCCTCATTTTAACACATCAAAGCCGCCCGCGCAAT
Organism: Anaerotruncus sp.; assembly: GCF_057433415.1. Taxonomy (NCBI): domain Bacteria; kingdom Bacillati; phylum Bacillota; class Clostridia; order Eubacteriales; family Oscillospiraceae; genus Anaerotruncus; species Anaerotruncus sp. The sequence continues at coordinate 7,161 of NZ_DBMDHH010000060.1, forward strand.
GAATAAGCGGTGTACAATCCTGCCAATCCTACTGGGTAGACAGGGGGGATTTCCTTTGCGGGAAGAAAACAAATGGCGCTCCTTTTTGCTGGCGTTCACGCTGACGCTCATGCTGCTCGCCTTCATCATGGTGCTGACGGTTATGGCGGTGCAGCCGTCGATGCCCCGCCAGAACAGCCGCGACGACCCGCCCGAGATCTCCTACCGGCCGATGGCCGGCGACGCGCTGACCATGGTGGTCGTCGGCAGGTCGCAGGACGGGAGCGCTGGCGATTTCCTCCTCATCCGCTTCAATCCCCAGTACGGGCAGGTGCCCCTCGCGATGCTTCCCCCCGAGACGCTCGTGACCCTCGGCGGCGAACGCCTCACCCTTTCGGAGGCGTGGGAGCGCGGGGGCGGCGTCTCCGTCCGCGAGGCGCTCTCCGAGCGTCTGGGCATCACCGTCGACCGGTACGCCGCCCTCTCGCGCGACATCTTCATCCGCATCGCGCAGAAGACGGGCACCGTCGTCTTCACCCTCCCCTACGCGATCTCCTATGAACGGGACGGCTACTCGATCAACATCCCCGCCGGGGAACGCCGCCTCGACGCGCAGGACGTGGCCGACGTCTTTTCCTGCCCCGTCTTCGAGGGCGGCGCGCTCGGCAAAAGCGAGCTGCTCGGGGACCTCGCGGCCGCCATCGTCAACCAGAACCTCGACGCGGCCGGCGAAAAGCTCTCCTCCGGGCTCTTCAAGCTCGCGGTCAACCTCGTGGACACCGACGTCTCCGCCGCCGACTACGAATTGCGCCGCGACGCCGCCGATTTTATCTCCCGGCTCGACACCGACGTTTCGGGCAGCCTCGCGCCCGCGGGCACGCTGCTCGAGGGGGGTGAGCTCGAGCTTTCCGAGGATTATGTCTCGCTCATCCGCAGGTATTTCGGCGCGGCGGCATAGGCGGGGCGGGCGGGAAACCGGGAGGCGGCAAACCGCCTCCCGGGCGCGGGGAGACCGCTCCCGCGCCGCCGTCCGGCGGGTCCGGACGGCGTTTCCCGCCCCCGCATTTCCCGCGCGCCGGGATGGCAAAATTTTGGCGAAAACGGGTTGACAAGCCGCAGGCGTTATGATAGAATAAAGTTCGTCGCTATGGAGGATGTTACATCTGCTGGTGTAGCTCAGTTGGTAGAGCAGCTGATTTGTAATCAGCAGGTCGGGGGTTCAAGTCCGTCCACCAGCTCCACCGCTTTTCCACAGCGCGCAACTGAATATGGAGGAGTTCCCGAGTGGCCAAAGGGGGCAGACTGTAAATCTGTTGTCAGTGACTTCGGTGGTTCGAATCCACCCTCCTCCACCAAACACGAGCATCGCAAGACGCTCGTGTTTTTTTATTTCCGGGCGGATTCGAAAGGCGGCTTTTGGCGGGCCGCCGGGGGCGGGCCGCAACCGCCGTGGCTTTTCCGCAGAAAAGCGAAACACCCTCCTCCACCAACGCGAAAACCCGCATAGTAAGCTACTATGCGGGTTTCTTATTGCATCAACGATAGTTGCACAGGATTGCGGCTACGACACTTATACGACACTTGTACTTAATAAAGGCGGCCCGCCGTCGAAGTTTACACCATGCGAATCTCTATCCGACAAGTCTGGACACGGGGACCCCCAGCGCCCAGGCAAGACTTTCAATTACGTCCGAAGTCGGGTTGGCGGTCCCGCACTCGATCGCGCTGATCGTGCGCACGCACACCCCCGAAGCAAAAGCAAGCCGTTCCTGCGACCATCCCAATTCCAATCTGTTCATTCTGACGTTCACTCCGATTGTCGTTGATAACATGACGCGTCCCTTTCTGCGGGCCGCCTCGTTCGATTCTACTATGTGTCCGTTCAAAAAGGAAGCCGCTAAAAGTTCAAATATCTGACCGTTTTTACTCTTCCGGCGGAAAACATGCCGTTCTTTGACCAATATGCCAGATATGCCTGGCATTATCGCGCTTATCCTCTACCGGCGGGTGGAACGCGGCGCGTGATTTTCGCTTTGCGCTTGCCAAACCGGAGGCGGCGGGGTAAAATCAAATGTAAGATCATTTTCATAAAGGGGAAAAGAAAATGCCCAGAGAATCCGTCATGGAGATCAAGACGGTCAACCGCAACCGCATCTACCGGATGATTTACCAGAATCCGCGCATCTCACGGCCGGAGCTCTGCCACCGGCTGGGGCTGAGCATGCCGACCGTGATGCAGAACGTGCGGTACCTGCAGGACCGCGGCCTGGTGGAGGAGGGCGGCAGCCTCGATTCCACGGGAGGACGCAAGGCGGTCGCGCTCACCTGCGTGAAGGACGCGCGGACCGCCGTGGGGCTGGACCTGACTGCGAACCACATCAGCGGCGTGCTGGTCGACCTGGAGGGCGGCATCCTCGCCGAAAGCCGGGAGAAGCGCGCCTTTGCGGTGAGCGGCGAATACGCCGGCGCGCTCGCCGGCGTGGTGCGGGACCTGATCGGGAAGGCGGCGGCGCCCGCCGAACGGGTGCTGGGCGTGGGCGTCTCCATGCCGGGGACCTTTTCGGCCGACGGCAGCCTGATGCTCGATTCCCGGGTGCTGCGGATGCAGAACCTGCGCTGCGCGGAGCTCTCCAGGTCGATCCCCCTCCCCTGCGTCTTCTGCAACGACGCCAACGCGGCCGGTTTCGCGGAGGTCTGGGACGTGCAGAGCCCGTCCGACGCACTCTACCTCTCGCTGAGCAACACGGTGGGCGGCGCGATCCTGCTCGGGGGGCAGCTCTACAAGGGGGAGAACCAGCGCGGCGGCGAGTTTGGGCACATCCCGGTCGAACGGGACGGCAAACGCTGCTACTGCGGCAAGAAGGGCTGCCTGGACGCCTATTGCTCCGCGACGGTGCTCTCCGATCTGGCGGGGGGCAGCCTCCCGGCATTTTTCCGGGAGCTGCGGGAGGGCGCGCCGAAGGCGCGCATCGCCTGGGCGGATTATCTGGACAACCTCGCCGCCGGGGTGGACATCCTGCGGATGGCGTTCGACTGCCCGGTCATCCTCGGCGGCTACGTGGGCGCGTATATGGAGGACCAGCTGGAGGAGCTGCGCGGCCGGCTCGCCTACCTGAACCGGTTCGACAGGGACGGCGGCTATGTCCGGGTCTGCCGCTACCGCACCGAGGCGTCGGCGGTCGGCGCGGCGCTGATCCACGTGCAGGCGTTCGTGAACAGCATCTGAACGCGGCCGGGTCCCACATCGTCGGAATTGGAAAAGCGGGGAGCGATCCCCGCTTTTTTGTCTAAATCGGCGCGGCCGCTTTTGTGGATTCCGATGATTTTGCCTTTTTTCGCGCGGCGCGCGGGATTTGCCGTTGACAAGCGGAGGGAAAACCCGTATTTTAATAGTTAGATTCTTTATGTAAATATCCTAATTAACTATTGAAGGGAGCAAGCCCATATGCAGGGAAAGATGAAAGTGGCGGTCATGACCGGCGTCGGCAGGAGCGCGTTTGAGGAGCGGGAAATCCCGCGCCCGAAGGCGGGCGAGGTGCTCGTCAAGCTCGAATACATCGGCATCTGCGGGTCGGACCTGCACTATTACGCGACGGGCGGAATCGGCGACTGCCGGGTGGAGCCTCCCTTTGTGCTCGGGCACGAGGCGGGCGGCACCGTGGTGGAGACCGGCGCGGGCGTAACCGGCCTCAAGGCCGGGGACCGGGTGGCGCTCGAGCCGGGAAAGACCTGCGGCCACTGCGAGTTCTGCCGCACCGGGCGCTACAACCTCTGCCCCGACGTGGTGTTTTTCGCGACCCCGCCGGTGGACGGCGTGTTCCAGGAGTACGTCGCGCACGAGGCGGGGCTCTGCTTCAAGCTCCCGGACAACGTGAGCACGATGGAGGGCGCGCTGATCGAACCGCTCGCCGTGGGCTTCCATGCCGCCAACCTCGGGGAGGCGCACATCGGGCAGACGGCGGTCGTCACCGGCTCCGGATGCATCGGGCTGGTCTCCCTGCTGGCGATGAAGGCCATGGGGGTGTCGAGGGTCTACGTGGTGGACGTGATCGAGGCACGGCTGAGGAAGGCGCTGGAATGCGGCGCGGACGGGGTGATCAACGGGAGGACGGCGGACGTGGTGCAGGAGGTCATGAGACTGACCGGCGGCCGGGGGACCGACCTCGTGATCGAGACCGCCGGGACCGAAGCCACCACCCGTCAGGCCATCCAGATGGCGAAGAAGGGCTCGACCATCGTGCTGGTGGGGCTGGGCGCCTCGGGGGAGATGACCCTGCCGATGACCGCCGCCATCAACAAGGAGCTGACCTTCAAAAGCATCTGCCGCTACCGCCACTGCTACCCGATGGCGATCGACGCGGTCGCGACGGGGCGGATCAACATCCGCGGGATCGTCACCAACGAGTTTGCGTTCGACGACCTGCCCGAGGCGCTGGACATCTGCATCAACAACAAGGACGAGGTCGTCAAGGGCGTCGTCAGGGTCGCCGATTAGGAAAGGGAGGGACCGCCATGTATGTCGAGGAACTGTTTGGACTGAAAGGCAAGGTCGCGGTCGTGACCGGGGCGAGCAAGGGGATTGGAAAGACCGCCGCGGTCGGGCTCGCGAAGGCCGGCGCGGAGGTGGCCATCCTCTGCCGCAGCGAGCCGAAGGAGGCGCTGGAGGGCATCGCGGCCGCCGGCGGCCGGGGCTATTGGATCGCCGCCGACGTCACCGACGAAGCGGCCGTCGACGCCGCCTTCGCCGAGATCGCGCGCCGGTCCGGCGCCGTGCATGTGGTGTTCAACAACGCCGGCATCTGCATCCACGAGGACTCGGTCGACGCGCCGGCGGAAAACTTCCGCACGGTCATGAACGTCAATTTTTTCGGGGAGTTTTTTGTGGCGCGCGCCGCCGCGCGGATCATGATGGAGCGGGGCATCCGCGGGAGCATCATCAATATGGCCTCAATGTCCGGTTCGATCGTCAACCTTCCCCAGTGGCAGTGCTCCTACAACGCGTCCAAGGCGGCGGTCATCCACATGACCCGGTCGCTGGCGGTCGAATGGGTCAAAGCGGGCATCCGGGTCAACTGCATCAGCCCGGGATATATCGCGACGGGCGCGCTCGACGAAATTCCGGAGGAGTACCGCGAGTCCTGGATCCCGATGATCCCGATGGCGCGCATGGGGAAGCCGGAGGAGCTGCTTCCCGCGCTTCTCTACCTCGCGAGCGACGCCTCGGGCTACACCACCGGAAGCAACGTGATCGTGGACGGCGGCTATACCTGCCTGTAGGCGGCAGCGGGAAAGCGGAGGCATAGAAAAGGGCGGGGCGGTTCCCGGGAACCGCCCCGCTTTTCTTTTTTGCGTCCATGCAGGAAACCGCCGCGCTTCCGGCACCTATCCTCTGAAAGGAGCATCCGCAATGAAAAAATGGATAATTTGCCTGGCCGCCGTTATCGCCCTGTCCATGCTCTCCGCCTGTGCGGGGCGGAAGCCCGCCGGGAGCCGGCTTCCGAACCCCATCGAGGAATATGAAACGCTCGAGGACGCGCAGGCCGCCGCAGGATTTGAAATCCCGACGCCCGCCGGGCTGCCCGAAGGATATGCGCTCGAGGCCGTCACGACCATCGCGAAAAACACCATCCAGCTCATCTACACCGACGGGCAGAACGACCTGACCTACCGCTGCGGGAAGGCCGACGGCTCCGACATCAGCGGCGATTACAACGCCTACGACGAGGAGGAAACCGCCGACGTCAACGGGAACGCCGTCCTCATGAAGGGCGCCGACGGGTCCCGGTCGCTCGCCGTCTGGCAGGACGACGCGTTCTCCTATTCCCTCCATGCCGCCTCCCCGCTTTCGAAGGAGCAGCTGGTCAAAATTGTGGAAAGCGTCAAAAACTGATTTCGGCGGCGCGCGGACGGTTAATTTTCCGCCTCCGGGGAATTCTATTCCCGAGGTGATCGTATGCCAAAGGACAGCCAGCCGGACAAAAAAGAGGTCCGCAGGAAAAAGTGCAACGGCCAGACTCCCCTCACCCGCGAAAACCAGAACCACAACCGGAACGCCAAAAAACATTCGGTCAAACCGGACGACGTGTAAGGAGGGGACCGCCATGCCAAAACCCGGAATGCGCCGCCCCGACCCGCGCGAGCCGCACGGGACGGAAAGCAACCACATCAGCCGCTTCCCGAAGAACGAAGTCTCCCCCGTCCCTGAAATCCAGGGCAAGGCCAAGCATGGGAAGGCCCACGTCCGCCCGGTCATCGAAAACGGCCGGAACGACCACAAGGTTTTCCACGAGTTGAAGGGGGACGGCTCGGTCGGGGACCCCAACCCCTGAAAAGCGCCGCCCACGCGGCGCTTTTTTTCGTCTTTCTCCCGCGCGCTTTGCCGTGATTTTCCGCTGATTTTTCGCGTCCCGCGGCGAACAATACTGCCGAGGTGACTTTTGATGGAATACCAATATGCCGACCTGTCCAACCGGCTCAAAACCGAGATCAAACGGCTGGAAACACAGATCAGCCGCGACACCGGCAGGCGTGTCGTCCTGATCGCCTATGAGGGCGGCGTGCAGCCCACCCCCGTCTTCGGCGACGTGCAGGAATCGGGCTCCGCCGAACTCAAGCGCAACGTCTTCGGGCCGGGCGGCCGCACCCCCGACGACAAGCTCTACGGCAATATTACACAGTGGCATATCTGATCCGCGCCCGTCCTTCATAATTGATTCACAAATCCTTTTCAGAATGTTCGCGCAACTCAAATATCTGCGTCATAATTGCCCGTTATGATAGAGACATGATCAATCTGCCGACGCCGGATGAACGGAATACCGGCCGGGCGCCGGCAGGCCCAGCCATTCCCCTACGGGGTTTTCATATACTTTTCTTACTCCTCCTCTTTTCTCTAAAAGCGCGGCGTCATGCCGCGCTTTTGTTTTTTGCACCCGCCCTTTTGCGCCCGCATAAACTGGCGTAAGGAGGGCCGTACCATGCCAAATTCACAAAACCTCAGCACCATCACCCTGAGCGTGGGGATTATCCTGCTCATCTGTATCGTCATCCTGCCGCTGCTTTCCGGAACCAGAAACAGTTTTTAGTGCGCCGCTTCTCCCCCGCATCTTTGCATTTCCCCGGGGAATCCTATTCCCGAGGTGATTATGATGTCAAATGAAAGCGCATATTTTATCGTTGAAAACCTCGGCGGCAAGCATGCTCTGAAGGACATTAAGCGCGAGCTGGACGCTCTGCACGGCGTGACCTCCGTCAGCGTCAATCCGGAACACCGGCTCGTCGCGGTCGATTACGACAGCTCCGGCACCTCATACGACCGGATAGAACATCGCCTCAATCGTCTGGGCTTCCAGATTGCGGCCGACGCCAGCGAGATTCAGACCCGCTGACGCGGGCTTCGGACAGCCAAAAGGAACGCCGCCCCCGGGGCGGCGTTCCTTTTTTGATTTGCCGCCCGGCGGACGGTTTGGATTTGCCGCCCGGCGGACGGTTTGGATTTGCCGCGCTGCACCCGGCGGGGCTTTTTTTGCGCCCCTCCGGGCCGCTCCAGATGTGCCGCCTTCGGCGGCGAAGATTGCCGGGTCCCGCCCCGGCGGGCGGGCCGACTTCTTGCGCGCCCAAGAAGTCGGCGGAAGAAGGGCGCTCAAGGGGACTTCCGCCAGTCCCCTTGAG
>NZ_DBMDHH010000004.1:0-66466 GCF_057433415.1 Anaerotruncus sp.
AAGGCCTCGGGGATCGGGCTTGAGTGGTACCAGCAGGCGGAGAACTACGCGCAGTACGCGCTGGGCAAGACCCCGGCGGAGCTTTCCGGTCTGGCGGTGAACGACCACGGCTCCCCGACGGACGCGGAGCTGGCCGCCTCGGTGACGATCGGCATCGGCGACTTCAACACGATCCTCCAGAAGGCCGCCGAAAACGCGGGCGCCGCCTCCCTGAGCGAGGGCGGCCTTATGACCGGGCTGGCGGTGATCAACTCGGTGGGCAGTTCGAAGGACGCGGGCGATGAGGACGGCCTCGCACAGGCGGACTCGAACGTCGTGGCGGTGCTCGTCGACGCGGACGGCCGTATCGTCGACTGCAAGATTGACGGGGTGCAGGCGAAGATCCCCTTCTCGAAGGAGGGGAAGCTGCTCGTCGGAACGGACACGATGTTCCGGACCAAGCAGGAGCTTAAGGAAGAGTACGGCATGAAGAAGGCCTCCGGCATCGGCAGGGAGTGGAACGAGCAGGCGGACGCGCTGGCCGCCTATGTGACGGGCAAGACGCTGGATGAGATCAGGGGCATCGCGGTGACGGAGGACGGGCACGCGGGCGACGCGGAGCTCGCGTCGTCGGTGACGATGTCGGTCGGCGGCTGGCTCGAGACAGTGGAGAAGGCGGTCGCGAACGCGAAGCCGATGGGCGCGAAGGCGGGCGACAGGCTCGGGCTGGGGATCGAGACGAACATGTCGAAATCCACCGACGCGGGGGACGAGGACGGCCTGGCGCAGGCCTACTCGATGTACACGGCGGCGACGTTTGGGCCGGACGGCCGGATTACGAGCTGCATCCTCGACGGCTCGCAGAGCAACGTGAACTTCGACAAAGCGGGCAAGATCACGACCGACCTGACGGCCGCGCCGCAGACGAAGAACGAGCTCAAGGAGGCCTACGGCATGAAGAAGGCCTCGGGGATCGGGCTTGAGTGGTACCAGCAGGCGGAGAACTACGCGCAGTACGCGCTGGGCAAGACCCCGGCGGAGCTTTCCGGTCTGGCGGTGAACGACCACGGCTCCCCGACGGACGCGGAGCTGGCCGCCTCGGTGACGATCGGCATCGGCGACTTCAACACGATCCTCCAGAAGGCCGCCGAAAACGCGGGCGCCGCCTCCCTGAGCGAGGGCGGCCTTATGACCGGGCTGGCGGTGATCAACTCGGTGGGCAGTTCGAAGGACGCGGGCGATGAGGACGGCCTCGCACAGGCGGACTCGAACGTCGTGGCGGTGCTCGTCGACGCGGACGGCCGTATCGTCGACTGCAAGATTGACGGGGTGCAGGCGAAGATCCCCTTCTCGAAGGAGGGGAAGCTGCTCGTCGGAACGGACACGATGTTCCGGACCAAGCAGGAGCTTAAGGAAGAGTACGGCATGAAGAAGGCCTCCGGAATCGGCAGGGAGTGGAACGAGCAGGCGGACGCGCTGGCCGCCTACGTGACGGGCAAGACGCTGGATGAGATCAGGGGCATCGCGGTGACGGAGGACGGGCACGCGGGCGACGCGGAGCTTGCGTCGTCGGTGACGATGTCGGTCGGCGGCTGGCTCGAGACGGTGGAGAAGGCGGTCGCGAACGCGAAGCCGATGGGCGCGAAGGCGGGCGACAAGCTCGGGCTGGGGATCGAGACGAACATGTCCAAGTCCGCCGACGCGGGGGACGAGGACGGCCTGGCGCAGGCCTACTCGATGTACACGGCGGCGACCTTCGGGCCGGACGGCCGGATCACGAGCTGCATCCTCGACGGCTCGCAGAGCAACGTGAACTTCGACAAAGCGGGCAAGATCACGACCGACCTGACGGTCGCGCCGCAGACGAAGAACGAGCTCAAGGAGGCCTACGGCATGAAAAAGGCCTCGGGGATCGGGCTTGAGTGGTACCAGCAGGCGGAGAACTACGCGCAGTACGCGCTGGGCAAGACCCCGGCGGAGCTTTCCGGTCTGGCGGTGAACGACCACGGCTCCCCGACGGACGCGGAGCTGGCCGCCTCGGTGACGATCGGCATCGGCGACTTTAACACGATCCTCCAGAAGGCCGCGGAAAACGCGGGCTGAACGGAATAAAATGAAAAGGAAGGGACGGGAACCGTCCCTTCCTTTTTCGGGAGTGCAAACGGATGAGGAAATGGACGGCATGCCTGCTCGCGCTGCTGCTGGCGGCGCTGCCCGCCTGCGGGCGGCCGGAGGCGGAGACGCCGCGGTATGAGGCGACCTTTTTGACCCTCTTCGATACGGTGACGACGATCGTCGGCTATACCGACGACAAGGCGGCGTTTACCGAGGAGGCGCAGTTCGTTCACGACGAGCTGGAACGCTACCACCGGCTCTACGACATCTATAACGACTACGAGGGCGTCCACAACATCAAGACGATCAACGACCGCGCGGGCGTCGCGCCGGTCGTGGTGGAGCGCCCGGTGATCGACCTGCTGCTTGAGGCGAAGGAGCTCTACGCCTTCACGGGCGGGAAGGTGAACGTCGCGTTCGGGAGCGTTCTGTCCATCTGGCACGACTACCGGGAACGGGGGATCGACGACCCGCTTTCCGCCAAGCTGCCGCCGATGGAAAAGCTGCGGGAGGCGGCGGCGCACACCGATATCGACAAGGTCGTGATCGACGAGGCGGCCTCGACCGTCTATCTCGCGGACCCGGAGATGCGCCTCGACGTGGGGGCGGTCGCCAAGGGATACGCGGTCGAGCGGGCCTGTCGGGCGGCGGAGGAAAAGGGGATCGAAAGCCTGCTCGTGAGCGTGGGCGGCAACGTGCGCGCGATCGGGAGCATGGACGGGCGCGGATCCCCCTGGAAGGTGGGAGTGCAGAACCCCGGCATGGGGGAGGGCGGCCCGCAGTTCCTCTGCACGGTGGGGCTTCGGGATCGCTCGCTTGTGACGAGCGGCAGCTACCAGCGGTATTACACGGTGGACGGAAAGACCTACCACCACATCATCGACCCGGAGACGCTCATGCCCGCCGCTTATTATACGGCGGTGAGCGTGTTGACGCCCGACTCGGGGGCGGCGGACGCGCTGTCGACGGCGCTCTACAATATGCCCTATGAGGAGGGACTGGCGCTCGTGGAGGGGATGGAGGACACCGAGGCGCTGTGGGTGATGCCCGACGGGTCGCTGCGTGAGAGCGGCGGCTTCGCGGAAGCGGTTCTTTAAATGGGTTGCCGGCTTTTTAATAGCGGCGAAAAGCCCAATCCCTCAGGCGCTTTTCGGGTCCTTTTTACAAGCGAAAAGGAACATGATAAGGCCCGCCGCAGTTGCGGCGGGCCTTATCATTTGAGAATCTTACTTTAAAATCCCGTCGAGGGCGAGGTTCACCTCGAGCACGTTGACGGTAGGCTCCCCGAATACGCCGAGCAGCCGCCCGCCGGTGTATTCCGCGATCACCGCGCGCACCTCATCGGCGGTGACGCCGCGCGCCCGCGCGACCCGCTCCACCTGATATTCGGCCGCGGCGGGGGAGATGTGCGGGTCAAGCCCCGAGCCGGAACCGGTCACGAGGTCCACCGGGATGGGTTCGTCCGCGCGCTCGGGATGGGCGGCGCGGATTTTTTCGACCCGCTCGGCGATCATCCGCCCGTATTCCGCGCTCGCGGGACTTTTGTTGGAGGGGCCCGCGTATAAGAGCGGGCTGCCGTCATCATCGTGGAAGGCGCCGGTGTTGAGGACCATCACGCGGCCCCAGAGATACTCGTCGCCGGTAAATTCCTGCGCGAGCAGGGTGCTGCCGTACTTTTTCCCGTCGATCTCGATGATGCTGCCGTTCGCCTGCTTGGGGAAGGCGAGCTGACAGATCCCGGTGACGGCGAGCGGGTAGACGACGCCGCAGAGAATGGTGAGCGCCACGCAGACCACAAGCGCCTTGACCGTATATTCTTTCAGGGTTTTCATGTGATAACCGCCTTTCTTTAGAGCACGAGCCCGAAGAGGACGAGCAGCATGTCGATCAGTTTGATGGCGATAAACGGGGCGATGATACCGCCGAGGCCGTAGACGACGAGGTTGCGGGAGAGCAGCTTCGCGGCAGGCACCTCCCGGTAGCGGACGCCCCGGAGGGCCAGCGGGATGAGTGCCACGATGATGAGCGCGTTGTAGATGATCGCCGAAAGGATGGCGCTTTCGGCGCTGTGCAGGCCCATGATGTTGAGGGCGGAAAGCCCGGGGTAGAGCCCCATGAAGAGGGCGGGCAGGATGGCGAAGTACTTGGCCACGTCGTTGGCGATCGAGAAGGTGGTCAGGCTGCCGCGGGTCATGAGGAGCTGCTTGCCGATGCGCACGATGTCGATCAGCTTGGTCGGCGACGAGTCGAGGTCGACCATGTTGCCCGCCTCCTTGGCCGCCTGCGTGCCGGTGTTCATCGCGACGGCCACGTCCGCCTGCGCGAGCGCGGGCGCGTCGTTGGTGCCGTCGCCCGTCATTGCGACGAGGTGTCCTTTGGCCTGCAGGTCCCGGATCATCTGCAGCTTGCCCTCCGGGGTGGCCTCGGCAAGAAAGTCGTCCACCCCGGCCTCCGCCGCGATGGCGGAGGCGGTGAGGGGGTTGTCGCCGGTGATCATGACGGTGCGGATGCCCATTTTGCGCAGGTCGGCGAACTTCTCCCTGACCCCCTGCTTGATGATGTCCTTGAGGTGGATGACGCCGAGCACCCGCCCGTTTTTGGCGACGACGAGGGGGGTGCCGCCCTGGCGGGCGATCTGCTCAACGGCCTCCTCGCACTGTTTGGAGTAGGCGCCGCCCTGCCCGGCGACGTAGGCCCTGACCGCCTCGGCCGCGCCCTTGCGGATTTCGTTGCCGGCGTAGTCCACGCCGCTCATCCGGGTCTTGGCGGTGAAGGGGATGAAGCTGGCGTGCAGGCCGCCGAGGTTCCGCCCGCGCAGGCCGAACTGCTCCTTGGCGAGCACAACGACGCTGCGCCCCTCGGGAGTCTCGTCGGCGAGCGAGGAGAGCTGCGCCGCGTCGGCCAGCTCGTGGATGTCGGTGCCGTCGACGGGGATCAACTCGTACGCCTGCCGGTTGCCGAGGGTGATGGTGCCCGTCTTGTCGAGCAGCAGGGTATCCACGTCGCCCGCCGCCTCGATCGAGCGGCCGCTCATCGCGAGGACGTTGGCCTGGTTGAGGCGGCTCATGCCCGCGATGCCGATTGCGGAGAGCAGCGCGCCGATCGTGGTGGGCGCGAGGCAGACGAGCAGGGCGGCCAGCGCGGTCACCGAGGTGGGATTGACCATCCCGGCCTGGCCGGCGGAGAAGGCGGAAAAGGGATAGAGGGAGACGGTGACGAGCAGGAAGATGATCGTCAAAGCGACGAGCAGGATCTGCAGCGCGATCTCGTTGGGGGTCTTCTTGCGGGAGGCGCCCTCGACCATCGCGATCATCTTGTCCAGAAAGCTCTCGCCCGCCTCGCTTGTGACGCGGATGACGAGCTGGTCGGAGGTGACGGTGGTGCCGCCGGTGACCGCGCTGCGGTCGCCGCCCGATTCGCGGATGACCGGCGCGGATTCGCCGGTGATCGCGCTTTCGTCGACCGACGCCGCGCCGTCGATCACCTCGCCGTCGGCGGGGATCTGTTCGCCCACGCCGACGAGGACGAGGTCGCCCTTCCGGAGGCAGGCGCTCTTGACGCGGGTGATCTCGTCCCGGCGGTCGGGGGAGGGGATTTTGTTGGCGGTCACGTCCTGTCTGGCGGCGCGCAGCGCGTCGGCCTGCGCCTTGCCGCGCCCTTCGGCGATCGCCTCGGCGAAGTCGGCGAAGAGGACGGTGAACCAGAGGATGACCGCCACGGCGAGGATAAAGCCGGGGCGCGCGTCCGCAACCCCGAAGAGGGAGCAGACATAGAGGGCGGTGGTCAGGACCGCCGAGACATAGACGAGGAACATGACCGGGTTGCGCAGCTGGGTCTTGGGGGCCAGCTTGACGAAGGAGTCCTTCACCGCCCGGAGCATCAGCTCCTTTGTGACAAAGGCCGTCTTTTTTTGATTCATGAGGTTCACTCCTTTAAGCAATCATCTGGAAGAACTCCGCGATGGGCCCGAGCGCGAGCGCCGGGAAGAAGCTCAGCGCGCCGACGAGCAGGACCACGAAGATCAACAGCCCGATGAAGAGGGCGTTGTGGGTGGGCAGGGTCCCGGCGCTCTCCGCGACCTTCTTTTTGCCCGCGAGGGAGCCCGCGATCGCGAGCGTCGCGATGAGCGGCACGAACCGCACAAAGAGCATCACGAGGCCGATCGAGACGTTCAGGAAGGGGGTGTTCGCATTGAAGCCCGCGAAGGCGGAGCCGTTGTTTCCGCCGGCCGACGAGTAGGCGTAGAGGATTTCGGAGAAGCCGTGCGCGCCGGCGTTGTTGAGGGAAGCGGCGGTGGCGGGCAGCGCGGCGGCGAGCCCGGTGCCGATCAGGATGGCGACGGGGGTGGCCAGACAGACGAGCACCGCCATCTTCATCTCGCGCGGCTCGATCTTTTTGCCGAGGTATTCGGGCGTGCGCCCGACCATCAGCCCGGCGATGAAGACGGTGAGAATGGCAAAGCCGACCATGCCGTAGAGACCGCAGCCGACGCCGCCGAAGACGACCTCGCCGAGCTCCATCTGGAGCATCTCCACCATGCCGCCGAAGGGGGTGTAGCTGTCGTGCATCGAGTTGACCGAGCCGTTGGAGGCCGCGGTCGTGAAGACGCCCCACGTCGTGGAGGCCGCGATGCCAAAGCGGGACTCCTTGCCCTCCATGTTGCCTCCCGCCTGCGCGCCGGACGCGGAGACGTCCACCGCGCCCTCCTGCGCGAGCTGCGGCGTGGCGCCCGCCTCCGAGGCCGCTGCGATGCCGAGGAAGGCCACCAGCAGGATGAGCATCGCCAAAAAGAGCGCGCGTCCCTGGCGTTTGTCCCGGACGCCGTACCCGAAGGTGAAGCAGCAGGCCACCGGGATGAGCAGCAGGGAGATCATCTCGAAGAGGTTGGAAAGCGCGTTCGGGTTTTCAAAGGGGTGCGCCGAGTTGACCCCGAAGAAGCCGCCGCCGTTGGTCCCCAGCTGTTTGATCGCGATCTGGCTGGCGGCTGGGCCGAGCGGGACGACCTGCCGGGTAACGGCGGCGCCGTCCTCCAACACGACCGGCTGGAGCAGATCGACGGTGTCATAGGGCGCGAACGTCTGCACGACGCCCTGGGAGGCGATGACGAGCGCGACCACGATGGACAGCGGGATGAGGATGTAGAGGGTCACCCGCACAAGGTCGGCCCAGAAGCTGCCGAGCCCGGTGGATTTCACCCGCGTGAACCCCCGGATGAGTGCGAACATCACAGCGATTCCCGTCGCGGCCGAGACGAAGTTCTGCACTGTCAGCCCGAGCGTCTGCGTGAGGTAGGAGAGGGTGCTCTCCCCCGAGTAGGACTGCCAGTTGGTATTGGTCACGAAGGAGGCCGCCGTGTTGAAGGAGAGATGCCACGAGCAGCCGGGCAGTCCTTCGGGGTTGAGGGGAAGAACGCCCTGGAAGAGATTGAGAAGGAGCAGGAAGAGAAATCCGAAGGCGCTGAACATTACGGCGGCCAGCGCGTACTGCTTCCAGGTCATCTCCTGGGCCGGGTCGACGCGCATGAGTTTGCAGAGCCCCTTTTCGACCGGCCGCAGCAGGGGGGAGAGGAAGGTCCTTTCGCCGGTCATGACGTGGTACATATATTTGCCCAGCGGGACGGCCAGCAGAACCAGGATCAAAAGATAAAGGACATATTGCAGGATGTGGTTGGTCATTTTTCATCACCTCTGAACAGAATATAAACCAGATAAGCGAGCATCAGGACCGATGCGGCGCCGATGGCGGCGATTACGGCACTCATTGCGTTGGTCACCTCTTTCTTTCGTGTTGGGGTGTTTTGCTCAACGCTCTATTTATAGCACGGACGCCGTAAACGCGGCGTTAGGCTTTGGGGGGCCGGCGTTAAGGTTCCGTAAACGGAAGGGCCCTTAATGGAATCTTAACGGAATCTTTACATCGGGCGCGGATATCGTAATGTTCTTCTAACGATCTTTGTGGTAAACTGGGGAAGGAAACGGAGGTGCGCGGAAATGGACGAACAGCGCCTCGACCCCGACCAGCTCCTCACCCGGATCAAGGGGGAGAAGCCCAAAGAAAGCCGGGGCCGCCTCAAAATCTTTTTCGGGTATGCCGCGGGGGTCGGCAAGACCTACGCGATGCTCGAAGCCGCGCACGCCGCGAAGGACGCGGGCGTGGACGTGGTGGCGGGCTATATCGAGCCGCACACCCGGCCCGCCACGCTCGGGCTGCTCGACGGGCTCGAGCGGCTGCCGCCGCTCACCCTCTCCCACAAGGGGGTCGCGCTGCGGGAGTTCGACCTCGACGGCGCGATCGCGCGGCGCCCACAGCTTATCCTGGTGGATGAGCTGGCCCATACGAACGCCGAGGGCTGCCGCCACCGCAAGCGGTACCAGGACATCGAGGAGCTTCTCAAGGCGGGCGTCGACGTCTACACGACGGTGAACGTCCAGCACATCGAAAGCCTCAACGACATCGTGGCCTCGATCACCGGGGTGATCGTGCGGGAACGGGTGCCCGACAGCGTCTTTGACTCCGCCGACCAGGTCAAGCTCGTGGACATCGAGCCGGACGACCTGATCGAGCGGCTGTCGGAGGGGAAGATCTACGCGTCCGACCAGGCGCACCGGGCGCTCGGGCATTTCTTCACGCGGGAGAACCTCGTGGCCCTGCGGGAGATCGCGCTGCGCCGCACCGCCGACCGGGTGAACCGCATCGCGGAGCGCGGCAAGCCGCTGGGCGCCGACTATTACACCGAGGAACACATCCTCATCTGCCTGTCGAGCTCCCCTTCCAACGCCAAGGTCATCCGCACCGCGGCCCGCATGGCGGGGGCGTTCCACGGCAGCTTCACCGCCCTCTTCGTCGAGACGCCCGGTACCGCCGAGCTGGACGGGGAAAACCGCGGCCGCCTGCGGGAAAACCTGCGGCTGGCCGAGCAGCTCGGCGCGCACATCGCCACCGTCTATGGAGAGGACATCCCGGCGCAGATCGCGGAGTACGCCAAGGTGAGCGGCGTCTCGAAGATCGTCATCGGCCGCTCGAACAACCGGAAGGGCCTCTTCGCCCGCCGCCAGAACCTGGTGGAACGGCTGACCGTGCTCGCGCCCAACATCGACATCCACATCATCCCCGACAACGCCCCGCCCTACACCGCCGCGCGCCGCTGGCGGAAGCTGTCCGCCGGGCTTTCGGGTGCGGACACCCTCAAGACCGCCGGGATCCTCGCGGCCGCCTCCCTGATTTCCATGCTCTTTTCCCGCTGGAACTTCCGCGAGGCGAACATTATTACCGTCTATATCCTCGGCGTGCTCTTCGTCGCGATGTGCACCCGCAGCAGGATTTACGGCGCGGCCGCCTCGCTGCTCAGCGTGCTCGCCTTCAACTACCTGTTTACGGCCCCCTATCTCACCTTCCGCTTCAACGACCCCGGCTACTACGTCACCTTTGGCGTCATGTTCACGGCCTCCTTCCTGACCAGCACGCTGACGATGCGGGTTCGCAGTCAGGCGCGGCAGGCCGCGATGAAGGCCTACCGCACCGAGGTCCTTTTGGAAACGAGCCAGAAGCTCCTGCGCGCCGAGACCGAACGGGAGGCGTTTGAGCAGATGGCCGGCCAGCTCATCCGCCTGCTGAACAAGACGGTGCTCCTCTATCCGCTCGACGCGGCGGGTCCCGGGGAGCCGGGCGTCTGGACCGCGCCCGGCGCACAGGGGGATACCGCCCGGTATACGGCGGCGGACGAGCGCGCGGTGGCCCACTGGGTCTACCGCAACAACAAGCACGCGGGCGCGACGACCGACACGCTGCCCGGTTCCAAATGCCTCTACCTCGCGGTGCGCAACCACGACACCGTCTTCGCGGTGGTGGGCATCGCGATGGACGACGGCGCGCCGCTCGACGTCTTCGACCGCAACATCCTGATCGCGATGCTGGGCGAATTCGCCCTCGCGCTGGAGAAGATGCGGGAGGCCGAGCAGAAGAAGCGGATTTCCATGCAGGTGGAGCAGGAACAGCTGCGCGCCAACCTGCTGCGCGCGATCTCCCACGACCTGCGCACCCCGCTGACGAGCATATCCGGCAACGCCGGCATCCTGATGGGCAGCGCGGAAAAGCTCGGCGAGGAAAAAAAGCACCAGCTCTACACCGACATCTACGACGACGCGATGTGGCTGATCAACCTTGTGGAGAACCTGCTGTCGGTGACGCGGATCGAAAACGGCACGATGAACATCCGCATGGAGCCCGAGCTGCTCGACGAGGTGATCGGGGAGGCGCTCCTGCACCTGAGCCGCCGGAGCTGCGAGCATACGATCGCCACCGTGCAGGAGGACGACCTGCTGATGGCGCGGATGGATTCCCGGCTGATCATCCAGGTGATCATCAACATCGTGGACAACGCCGTCAAATACACCCCGGACGGAAGCCGCATTACGATCTCGGCCCGGCGGGAGGGGGAGATGGTCCGGGTGGAGATCGCGGACGACGGCGGGGGCATCCCCGACGAAGCCAAGGAGAAGCTCTTCCAAATGTTCTACACCGCGCAGCATAAGCGCGGGGGAGACGGCCGCCGCGGGCTGGGGCTGGGGCTTTCGCTCTGCAAATCGATCATAACCGCCCACGGCGGGACGATCACGGTGCGGGACAACCTCCCGCACGGCACTGTATTTTCCTTTACACTGCAAGCTGAAGAGGTGAACTGCCATGAATAAGACTTCCATCCTCGTGGTCGAGGACGATAAGGCGGTCCGGAACCTGATCGCCACCACGCTGGAGACGCAGGGCTACGACTACCTGACCGCTGAGACGGGCGCGTCCGCGCTGATGCAGGCGGTGTCCGGCCATCCGGACATCATGATCCTCGACCTCGGCCTGCCCGATATGGACGGGGTGGAGATCATCAAAAAGGTGCGCGGCTGGAGCAGCCTGCCGATCATCGTGGTGAGCGCGCGCAGCGAGGACCGCGACAAGATCAGCGCCCTCGACGCGGGGGCGGACGACTACCTGACCAAGCCGTTCTCCGCCGACGAGCTGCTTGCCCGCGTGCGGGTGGCGCTACGGCGCATCCGGTACGACAGCGCGCGGCCGGGGGCGGAGAGCAGCGTCTTTGAAAACGGCGGGCTCAAAATTGACTATGCCGCGGGCTGCGCCTATGTGGACGGCGAGGAGGTCCACCTCACGCCGATCGAATATAAGCTGCTCTGCCTGCTGGCGCACAATGTCGGGAAGGTGCTCACCCACAACATGATTCTCAAGGAGATCTGGGGCAACGTCCTGCCGAGCGACACCCCCTCGCTGCGGGTTTTCATGGCCACCCTGCGCAAAAAGATCGAACAGGTCCCCTCCCAGCCGAAATACATCCAGACCCATGTGGGCGTGGGCTACCGGATGCTCCGCATCGTGAACAGCCCGGAGGCCGACGCCTGACCGCCCGCGACCGGAAGGCCCGCCGCTGCAAACGCAGCGGCGGGCCTTCCGTCTTTATACAATATTAACGCCCCGGCCCGAAAGCTTTACCCCGCCCTAACGGCCCGGGGGGTATAATGGAACCAGAAGACAGGGGAGGGGGCGCATGGAAGTGCTGATTGTCGCGGGACTGCTGTTCATCGGGGTGGTCGGGTTCCTCTGCGCGCGCGGGATGGAACGGTTCCTGGGCGAAAGCTACCGCCCGCGCTGGAGCGCCCGCAGGGAGCGCCCATCGGGCGCCGTGATCTTCCTGACGCACGGCCCGGTGCAGAAGTAGGAGCTGAAAAAGGCCCGGAGCGAAGGCTCCGGACCTTTTTTGCGCCCGCGCGCCGAATGGGCAATTCCCTTCTCCTGCTTTTCTTCGGGCGGCCCGCATGCTATAATAAACGCGGGCAATCGGCGCCGGCAAATTGCGCCTGCCTGTGGCGGCGGGCGATTAGGAACGCGCCCGGATGCCCATGCTTTTGACAGGGCGCCCGCGCGGCGCGGACATTCTATCACGATGGGAGAATCACAATGTTTCATATCGGCGGAAGTTTCCTCACCAGCCTGCTCTCGCTGGGCGTCTATCTGTTGCAGTCCTACGCGATCTACCGGCTCGCGGTCGTGCGCGGCCTTCCGAATCCCTTCTTTGCGTTCATCCCCTTCTTCCAGCTCTTCATGCTCGGACAGATCGGCGACTCGATGAAGCACCTCAACCGCCGCGTCTACGACGTGTTCGCCAGCGTTCCGCTCGCCTACGCGCTGCCGATCGTCTCGGTCGCCGCGGTGCTGCTGCGCTATCCGTTCAGCACGCTGGCCGACCTGCTCGTGAGCGTGGGCACGCTGGTGGTCTACTATCTCGTTTTTTATTTTTACGCGCGCAAGCAGTGCGTGCTTTTTACGGTCATCGCCGGCCTGCCCACGATCGTGAGCATCCTGGCCATCCTCTCGCTCATGCCGCTCATCGGCGGGGCGTTCATCTACGCGGCCGGCATCCTCGCCGTCGCGGCGGTGGTCACGCCGGTCGTCGGCCCGCTGCTGATTCTCTACAGCATCCGGGGCTACCGGATGTACCGCTGAATTTCCAGCCCAAAAGCCCCCGGCGGAGCCGGGGGCTTTTCTTTGGCTCTATTCCACAAAATGGAGGGGGAAAATCTGGAATATATCGTATAATCGCTTCCGTGCGACTTTATCTCTCCCGCCAATTGTAGTATACTGGAAAAAAAGAACCGGCGGGCCCCTTTGACATGGGAGGAGGAAATGACATGAAGAACATCCTGTTTGTCGCATCGGAATGCGTGCCGTTCATCAAGACGGGTGGATTGGCCGACGTGGCCGGCGCGCTGCCCAAGGCGCTCGACAAAAGCCGTTACGACGTGCGCGTCGTCCTGCCCGACTATACCTGCATCCCCGAAAAATACCGCGGCCAGTTCCAGTACGTGGACAGCTTTCAGATGGAGCTGGGCGGTCTGGGCCGCGTCTATGTGGGCGTCATGACCTGCCGGGTGGAGGGCATCACCTACTACTTCATCGACAACGAGCACTACTTCGGCGGCGACAAGCCCTACGGCGACCTGCTGTGGGACATCGAAAAGTTCTGCTTCTTCTCCAAGGCGGCCCTTTCGATCCTGCCGACCGTGGGCTTCCGTCCCGACGTCATCCACTGCCACGACTGGCAGGCGGGGCTGGTTCCCGTCTTTCTGCACGAGATGTTCAGGGACAATCCCTTCTACCGCGGCATCCGCACCGTCGTGACGATCCACAACCTGCGTTTCCAGGGGGTATGGGACATCCCGGCGATGAAGCGGTTCACCGGCCTGCCCGACCGGGCGTTCACCCCCGACCGGCTCGAGTTCCACCGGGACGCCAACATGCTCAAGGGCGGGCTCGTCTACGCCGACCGGATCACGACGGTCAGCGGCACCTACGCGTGGGAGATCCAGCAGCCCTCCTTCGGCGAGGGGCTGGACGGCCTGCTGCGCGCCAAGAGCGGAACCCTCAGCGGCATCCTCAACGGCATCGACTACGACATCTATGACCCGGTGACCGACCGCAAGCTCTACGCGAACTATGACAAAAACGGTGTGCGCCAGGGAAAGGCGGCCAACAAGGCCGCGCTCCAGCGGGAGCTGGCGCTGCCCGAGGACCCTGAGGTGATGATGGTCGGCATGATCACCCGCCTCACCGACCAGAAGGGGCTTGACCTCGTGGAACGGGTGATGGACTGGCTGCTCACCTCGCGGATCCAGCTGGTCATCATCGGCACGGGCGACAAGAAATACGAGGACCTCTTCCGCCGCTACGAGTGGGAGCGCAAGGAGAAGGTCTCCGCCAACATCTACTTCAACGACGACCGCGCCCACAAGCTCTACGCGGCCGCCGACGCAATGCTGATGCCCTCCCTGTTCGAGCCCTGCGGCCTCACCCAGCTGATCTCCCTGCGTTACGGCACGGTGCCCATCGTGCGGGAGACGGGCGGCCTCAAGGACACGGTCGAGCCCTACAACGAGTACGTCCAGACGGGCACCGGCTTCTCCTTTGCGAATTATAACGCGGAGGAGATGCTTGACACGATCTTCTACGCGGAGCGGGTCTTCTACGACACCCGTTCCTGCTGGGACGAGATGGTGCGGCGTGGCATGGAACAGGATTTCTCCTGGCGCAGCAGCGCGCAGGCCTACCAGTCCCTCTACGACCAGCTCGGTTAGATTTCAGAAGAAAGGCCCCCAGAGCCGCCGGCTCCGGGGGCCTTTCTTGCGTGGAGAATGAGATTCAAATTGTAAACCAAAGCAAATATAATGGTTTACAATCATGGGAATCCATGCTATACTGACCGGGACAGGGGGGATATGATGTCGCTCAAGGAGGAACTGCTCCGCTATCTGGAGGAGCACAGGGAGGCGCCCGTCTCGGGACAGCTGCTCGCGGAAAGGCTTTCGGTGTCCCGCGCGGCGGTCTGGAAGGCGGTGAAGAGCCTCGAGGAGGAAGGCCACCGCATCACGGCGGCCACCAACCGGGGCTACCAGCTCGAGGCGGCCAGTGACGTGCTGACCGCGCAGGGGGTGCGGTGCCATCTGAGCCCCGCGTACCGGGACTGCGCCGTTCTGGTGGAGCGGCGGGTCGGCTCGACCAACACGCAGGCCAAAAAGCTGGCGGCGGACGGGGCGGGCGGGCGGACCATTCTGCTGGCCGACGAACAGACGGCGGGCAGGGGACGGATGGGACGCGGGTTCTATTCCCCGGCGCGGACGGGCGTCTACATGAGCCTTCTGCTGCGGCCCGAAACGGACAGCGCGCAGCTCCCGATCATCACCGTCGCGGCGGCCGCGGCCGTCTGCGAGGCGATCGAGGCGCTGACCGGGCTGGAAACGCAGGTCAAATGGGTAAACGACGTGCTGGTCGGCGGCAGGAAGGTCTGCGGCATCCTCACCGAGGCGGTCAGCGACTTTGAGAGCGGCCGGACCGAAAGCGTGATCGTCGGCATTGGCGTCAACGTCAAGACGCCGCCCGCCCTTTTCCCGGCGGAGCTGCGGGAGATCGCGGGCTCGCTGCTGCCCGCGAGCGTCTCACGCAACCGGCTGGCCGCCGAGATCGCCAACCGGCTGTTCGACTACGTCGCCGACCTGCCGGGACGGGCCTATCTCGAGCCCTACCGGCGGCGTCTGATG
Source organism: Anaerotruncus sp. (assembly GCF_057433415.1). Taxonomy (NCBI): domain Bacteria; kingdom Bacillati; phylum Bacillota; class Clostridia; order Eubacteriales; family Oscillospiraceae; genus Anaerotruncus; species Anaerotruncus sp. Next base: position 15,189 of record NZ_DBMDHH010000004.1, read on the forward strand.
GTATTGGGAAAGCGCGTCCGTTTTTACCGGGAGGGCGCGTGGCAAAGCGGAAGGGCGGTCGGGCTCGACGGCGACGGCTGCCTCGAGGTCGAAACCCCGTCGGGCGCGGTCCTGCTGCGCGCCGGGGAGATCAGGATGGAGGGGGAACCCATATGACAACGACCGTGAAGACCCGCGGGATCGTGCTGTGCGGGCTCTTTTCCGCCCTCATCGCGATCGGGGCGTTTTTGCAGGTGCCGGTCCCGTTCATGGATTACTTCACCTTGCAGTTCCTGTTCGTCACGCTGGCGGGGATGCTGCTCGGCTCCCGGCGGGGGAGCCTTGCCGTGGCGGTCTATGTGGCCGTCGGGCTGGCCGGTATCCCGGTGTTCGCGGCTGGCGGCGGCATCCAGTACGTCTTCCGCCCGAGCTTCGGCTACCTGCTTGGGTTCATCGCCGCCGCGTGGCTCACCGGACGGATCTGCGAGCGGACCGGCGCGCGCCGGTTCGGGCAGTTTTTGCCCGCCGCTTTCGCGGGGATGGCGGTCACCTATGCGGTCGGCTTCCTCTATAAATTTCTGATTCTCAATTACTATCTCGGCCAGACGACCCCGTTCGCGGTCGTCCTCCTCTCCGCGTTTCCGCTCGATCTGCCGGGCGACGCGGTACTGTGCGTCGTTGCCTCGGGGCTTGCCGGACGATTGCGGGCCGCGCTGGGAAAGGAGCATCTGCTGTGATTACAAAGCTGAAGGAACGGATTTTAGCGGGCGGGGCCGTCTCCCGCGAGGAGGCGCTGCGCCTCGCCCATGAAGCGGAGTTGGAGCCCCTCTGCAGGGCGGCGGACGACATCCGCCGCCAAATATGCGGCAACCGGTTCGACCTCTGCGCGATCGTCAACGGAAAGTGCGGGCGCTGCTCGGAGGACTGCAAATACTGCGCGCAGTCGGCCCGCTACCCGGCGGAGGTGGAGAGCTACCCGCTGCTCGGCGCGGAACCGATCGCCCGGCGGGCCCGGTCCGACTGCGAACGGGGCGTGCTGCGCTTTTCGGTCGTGACCTCGGGGCGGACGCTCTCGGAGGGGGAGACGGACGCGGCCTGCGAAGCGTACCGGGAGATCGGCGCACGGTGCGGGATTGCCCGCTGCGCCTCCCACGGGCTGCTGGATTACGGTCAGCTCGTGCGGCTGCGCGAGGCGGGCGTGACCCGCTACCACTGCAATCTGGAGACCTCCCGCAGGAACTTCCCGAACATCTGCACCACCCACACCTACGACGAAAAATGCGCGGTCATCCGGAACGCGCGGCGCGCCGGGCTGGAGGTGTGCAGCGGCGGGATCATCGGCATGGGCGAGACGATGGAGGACCGCGTCGACCTGGCGATCGAGCTGCGGGAGCTGGGGGTGCGCTCGGTGCCCGTCAACCTGCTCAACCCCATCAGGGGCACGCCCTTTGAGGACCGGCCGGTGCTGCCGCCGGAGGAGCTGCTGCGGACGGTGGCGGTCTTCCGCTTCCTGCTGCCCGGCGCCGCGCTGCGGCTGGCCGGGGGGCGGGGCCTGCTGCCCGACAGGGGCAGGGCGGCGTTCTGCTCCGGCGCGAACGCCGCCATCACCGGCGACATGCTGACTACCGCGGGCATCACCGTCGAAACCGACCTCGCGCTGGTGCGAGGCCTTGGATATGAGGTGGCGCGGCTATGAAGGAGGGCGTTTTTGTCACCGGCACCGGCACCGACGTGGGCAAGACCTACGTCTCGGCGCTTCTGGTCAAGACCCTGCGGGAGCAGGGCCGCAGCGCCGGATATTTTAAGCCGGCGCTCAGCGGCGCCCGCCGGCGGGACGGCGCGCTCATCCCCGGCGACGCGGAGGAGGTCTGCCGCATGTCGGGGCTGCCCGGCCCGCCGGAGCAGTATGTGGCGTACCTCTACGAGCAGGCGGTGTCGCCCCATCTCGCGGCGCGGCTGGAGGGCCCGCCGATCACGCGGGAGCGGATCATGGAGCGGTTTTCGCAGGTCGCCGCGCGGTTTGACTATCTCGTCGCGGAGGGGTGCGGGGGCCTTTTCTGCCCGCTCTGCACCGAGGGGGAGCAGCTGCTGCTCGGCGACGTGGCCGCGATGCTCGGACTGCCGCTCGTGATTGTCTCGCCGTCGGGGCTCGGAGCGATCAACGCAGCGGTGCTCACGGCGGAATACGCCGCGAAGCTGGGGCTCCCCGTCCTGGCGGTCGTGATGAACGGCTTTGAGGCGGGGAACCCGCTGCACGAGGACAACCGGGTCCAGATCGGGCGGTTCACCGGGCTTCGGACGATCTGCGCCGCGCGGGACGCCGGGACGATCGGGTTGCCCTGAGGGCGGACGGTAAAACAATATAAAAGGGCGGGAGCCGGGGCCATTTGGCCCCGGCTCCCGCCGCAAGGAGAATATTTGTCAGTGGTCGGCAAATGGAACGCGGCTCAGAGAGCCTCCGGCCAGACGGTGAAGCTGCCGTCGAGCTTGACCTCGATCATATATGGGCCGCCGCTTTTGCGGGCGGCCTCCATGGCGGCGGGGATCTGGCTGGCTTTGGTGACGATGCAGCCGTCGAAGCCGAAGGCTTTGGCGACGCTGAGGTAGTCGTAGTCGGGGAACTCCACGCCGATGTAGCGGCCCTCGCCCATCTTGAAGAGCTCCTCCTGTTTGATGTTGCCGAAAGCGGAGTCGTTCACGAGCAGCACGGTGACCGCGAGCTTTTCCCGCGCGATGCTCTCGAGCTCGCCCAGCGTCATGCCCAGCGAGCCGTCGCCGATGAGCGCGACGACCTCCCGGTCGGGCGAGGCCTCCTTGCAGCCGAGCGCCGCGCCCAGCGCGAATCCCATGTTGCCGTAGTTGACCGGCTTCATGTAGGCGGTGCCCTTCGGGAAGGTGGTGTAGTGGGTCCACGCGCCGGGGTTGCCCGCGTCCACGCAGAAGACGGTGTTTTCCCGCAGGGACTTTTCCAGCTCCCTCTGGAGCGCGATGGGCGGCACTGGGGTACGCTCGGTATCGGCGATGGGGCCGGAAAGCAGCGCTTCCTTCCACGCGGCCTTGCGGGAGAACATCTCGTCCCGGAATTCCGGCGTGCCCGCGAAACCTTCGAGCGCGGCGAGCAGCTTTTGCAGCGACGCCTTGGCGTCGCCCACGACACCCGCCGCCACCGGGTACTGGCGGCCGATCTGCTCGGGCAGGATGTCGAACTGGACGACGTTTTTTGGGGCGATTGACCAGCGGTTGGTGCTGATGGCGGTGAGGGAGGAGCCGACCAGGATAACGCAGTCGGCCTCCTCAATGCACGCCTGTGTGACCTGTGTGCCGTGGCGGGAACGGGCCCCCAGGAAATTCTCAAACGATTCGTCCACCGCGCACATGGCGTTGTAGGTGCAGACGATGGGCGCGCAGAGCTGTTTGGAGAGACGCGTCACCTCGTCGGCGGCGTGGGACAGCTTAACGCCGTTGCCGATCCAGAGCATCGGCTTTTTGCTTGCGCGGATGACCCGCGCGGCCGCCTCAATGGCTTCGTCGCTCGCGACGCTGTCGGGGCGCACGCAGTAGCCGGCCGGGTCTGCCGGGACGTAGGGGGCCTTTTGGTTCTCGATGACGTCGCGGTAGAGGTCCACCACCACCGGGCCCGGGTGGCCGGTCTTGGCGGTGCGGTAGGCTTCGCGCATCGCCCAGGGCAGTACGGAGATGTCGCGGACGGGGATGTATTTTTTGCAGATGCTGCCGAAGAGCAGCTCGTGGTCGCTCTCCTGCGCGTCGCCCCGGCCCGCGTCGGCAAGCCGGTTCTGGAAGACCAGCGCGATGACCGGGCTGGAATCCCGCAGGGCCCCGCCCAGGCCGGTGATCAGGTTGGTGGCGCCGGGGCCGGTTGTGGCGAGGCAGATGCCCGGCTCGCCGGTCAGCCGGCCCCAGCCGTCCGCCGCGGTGGCAGCGCCGTTCTCATGGCGGGTATGGACAAAGCGCATGCCCGGAACGTCCTGAATGGGATCGGTGACATAGAGGGTCTGCCCGCCGGGGACCCCGAATACCACTTTTGCGCCAAACTCTTCCATCACTTTGACGACCAGCTGGCCGCCTGTAAATTGTTCGCTCATGCCAGTTCCTCCTCCATGCAGGATTGCAGTTATTTAATACAATAATAATACTATTTTAGCGAATGAATGTCAATTGTATTTGTTTTATTTTTGTAATCTTTGGTAAAAGGGCAAAAAATAATATTCCGGTTAACGAAAATAATATAATAAAAATACAATTTAAATAATTCTATAGAGCTCCGCTGTCATAAAGGGCTGCCATCGCCTCGTGGTCCGCGAGAAAACGGAGATAGAGCGCGTCGTACCGGGCCGCGGGCTGGGGGCGCGGCGCGAATTCGGCCTCGACGCCAGGTCGGGGCAGCTCGGAGAGACCGGCCCCCGCCGCCTGCATGGCCAGCATGCACGCCCCGGCGAGGGAGGCCTCCTTGACTGCCGTCCGAAAGACGGGCAGGCCCAGTACGTCCGCCTTCATCTGGAGCCATACGTCGCTGGCCGCGCCGCCGCCGATGGCGAGCACCCGCCGGACGGACAGGCCGTTTTCCCGCACGAGGTCGAGGATGCGCCGGTTGGCATAGCAGTTGGCTTCCATCATCGCCCGGTGGAGATGCTCCGCCCGGTGGCAGGGGCGCAACCCCCGCACCGTCCCTTCCACCGCAGGACGCCAGAAGGGGGTGCGTTCCCCCGCGAGCGTGGGCAGGAAGGTGACCCCCTCGCTGCCCGGCGGGACTGCCTCGGCCAGTGCGTCCAATTCCGAAAGCGGACGGCTTCCGCCCAGCAGATCGCGGGAAAACCAGTCGAGCGCGCCACCGTACATGCCCATCGGCCCGCCGATGAGCCAGCGCCCCGCCGCGACATGGGGATTTACGAGCAGACGCCGGGTTCGGTCCTCGCAGGGGTGCGCCTGCACAGCGAAAAAGACGTCGGTGGTTCCCATCACGCTCACGACGTCCCCCTCCTCCAGGCCGCCCGCGCCGAGAATCCCGGTGGAGCCGTCGACGCTCCCCACCGCGACCGGCGGGGCCTGTGAGAGCCCCAGCTCGCGGCAGAGGGCGGGGGAGAGGGGCGCGAGCGCCGCGCCGGGGACGGAGAGGGGCGGCAGCTTATCCCGTTCGAGCCCGAGGGCTTCAAGGGCACGGACGCTCCAACGGCCAGCCCCCACATCGTACAGCAGGGTATAGGCCGCCGTGGTGGCGTCCGTGGCGAACGCGCCCGTCAGCTTGCCGTTGATAAAATCCTTCAGGGAGAGGAAGGCCGTCGTCCGCCCGTAGGCTTCCGGGTCGCGGGCTTTCACCCGCGCGAGCTGGAAGCACCCCGACTCAGGGGCGGGGGCGCGGCGGCAGACCCGGTAGGCCTCCTCCGCGTCCCAAGGGGAGGCCGCGTACTCCTCCGGGCATGCATGCATGTAGGTGAAGCAGGGGGTGACGGCGTTTCCGCGCGCGTCCGTCCCCACCCAGCCGAGCAGGGCGGAGACCGCCACGCCCGCCAGGTCCCCTGCGCCGGAGGCCGCGGTCTTCATGAGTGCGTGTAGCAACGTCCACTCCGCCTCCGCGTCGAAGAGGGCGGGCGCGGTGCGCCTGGCTGTCTCAAGCCGGAGGATGCGGAGGGTTTCATCGATGAGCGCCGCCCGGACCGAGCTGGTGCCCACGTCGAGGATCAGGTATTGTCTCATGGATGGTTTCCCTAACGGCGCAAGGTCATGGACAGTTTGTAGCGGTTGGCCACATAGAGGCTATCCGAATACTCGATGCACGCGCCGCTGTCGAGGAAGGTGGTGCGGCTGACTTGCAGCATGCAGGAGAGCTCCGCCAGTTCGAGCAGCGCGGCGACACGGTAGTCCGCCATGCGGGCCTGGATCTCCTGCACCGCGTCCAGGATCTTGAGGCCGTATTCCTTTTCAATGATCTCGTAGAGGGAGGTGTTCACCAGCTTCTGCACGTCCAGGTCGGGGCAGAGCCGCACCGGCAGGTAGAGCAGCTGGTAGCAGAGGGGCTTGCCGTTCGCGTAACGGAGCCGTTCGATCTTGTAAAGGCTCTCCTCGGGGGGGAGCTTCATCGCTTCGCCCACCTTCCCCTCGGCCCGTACGATTTCGCTGTCGAGGATAAAGGAGGAGCATTTGATGCCCGACGCCGAAAGCTGCTCCTTGAGCCCGCCCAGCCGGTTGAGGCTGCGGGGCACCGATTCGCACACGACGCGCGCGGTCTTACCGTGGCCGCGCTCGAGCACGCCCTCGTCGATCAGCTCCTTGATCGAGCGGCGGATCGTGACGCGGCTCGCCCCATACTCCTCGCAGAGGCTGTTTTCGGTCGGGAGCACGTCCCCCGGGTGATAGACGCCGGTATGCACCTTGTTCTTGATGTCTTCTTTGATCGTGAAATACAACGGACGCTTGGTTGCCTGCGCTTCCATCCTCATCGCTCCTGTCTCTTGCGGATTCGCCTGTCCCCGGTAATACAAAAGGGGAAGATCGTATTGTATTGTCCGTGGGGATATTATATTTCAATTATACCATATTTTCGGGGATTTCCCATACAAAACCGGGGCGGGAAGGAAACTTCCGGCAGCCTGGCGCGGGAGGGTCAGGACTTCCCGAGGAAGATGCCGTTGGGATCTGCCTGCTCGCGCAGGATGAGCAGCTCCTCGTCGGTCGGTTCGGGCGTCGTGGGGATGTCGTCCGCGATGTTGGGGATGGAAAAGCCGGTGCTGTCGATGACGTCCTGTTTGGAGACGCCCGGATGGATCGATTTGAGGTGGATGATCCCCTCCTCGTCGAAGGAGAAGATGCATTTCGGCGTGTAGATGTATTTCGGCCCCCCGCCGGTGAAGCCGAGCTTCCTGCGGCCCTCAGCCCCGCCCGGCCAGCCCACGCCGGAGATGTAGTCCACCTTCTCGACGAAGCTGCGGCGCTCGTGGTTCGGCATCATGATGTATTCCCGGCCGAAGCAGGAGAAGTGCTCGGGCAGGAAGATCGGCCCCACCAGCTCCACCTTGGGATGGCGCACATTGCCGATGCAGGTGCTGTTGAGGTTGCCCTCCCGGTCCACCTGCACGCCGCTGCCAAAGCCGAAGCTGATATCCCCCGCCCGGTGGTGCCACTGTTCCGGCCAGCCGGGCATCTGCGCCTCGCTGGGCAGATCGACGAGCACCTGCTCGTACTCCGATTCGGGCAGGGTGTGCAGTTTAACGATGTCGGGGTTGAAGTAGACCCCCGACAACAGGATGGTCAGGTTGGGGGCGTGGGTGCGCTGGGCCAGCTCCATGGCGGCCATCGGGATGCAGGTGATGTAGGTGGTGGCGGCCTTGCCGGTGGCAAGGCCGGTGAAGCCGACCTCGCCGTCCTCGATTGTGTGGGCCAGGTCGACCGCCAAAAGCTCTTCCAACGTATAGCGTCCGCTCATCGATACCCACTCCTTTCCAGCGCCTTCACCTGCTCGGTCCCCACGAGCTCCAGATACTGTGCGAAGCTGCTGACGCCGTAGACGTATTTGTCGAGATATTCCCGGAAGCCCTCCTCGGTCTGGCAGGCGTCCGCGTAGAGCTGCAGATGCAGTTCGTCGGTCGCGACCACGTCGAGGTCCATCGTTGGGTGGCTCCCGTGGGGCACGTGGGTGACCGACAGAGTGCGGAAGGAGGGCACGGTGGTGCTCTGTGGGCTGCGCATGATCTCCTCGGTGTCCACGAGGTGCTCCACCGTGGCGATCACCCGCTTGCAAGCCCGCGAAACGGTGATGTCCACCGACTGCGGGTTCATGCGGCGGGGCTGGGTCTGGAGATTGCCCCATTTGTCCCCCTTCCACATGTGGATGAGCGCCACGTCGGGGTCCGCCGCGGGCACTGCCCACATCTGCCGCCCGGTGATCGGGTCGGGGAAGGGGATGATTTTATCGTTGTACTTCACGATGTCGCTGCCTCCCAGCAGGTAGGTGGGCCAGAAGGAGAGGCCCTCCTGACTGGCGCGGAAGCGGTCCCAGCTGATGAGCTCGGGATAGTGGGTGATTTTGAGGACGCCCGCCTGCGCGGCGCGGCGGAAATTCTTCGCGAGGCCGAACTTTTCAAGCCCCATGTAGCTGGTCTCCACCGCGTCGACGCAGCCCGCGCCGACCAACATGTCCACCTCGATCGAGTTGGCCACGCCGACGATGGTGAGGTGCCGCAGCCCCGCCCGGATGATCTCGTGGGTCAGTGCCATGGCCTTGTTGTAAACGGCAAAGCCGCCGAACGCGACCCGGTCGCCGTCGTGAATCTGCTTCACGGCGTCCGGCAGGCCGCAAAGTTTTACAGTGCGTTCCGCCAAAATGTTCACTCCTTCCTGTCGGGTTCTCCGCCCAGCCAGTCCCGCAGGACCTCTTCGGTGTGCTGGCCCAGCGTGGGCGCGGGACGACTCAGGTCGAGCTCGCTCTCCGAAAAATCGAAGGGCGCGCCCATCATCGTCATCTCCCCCATGACCGGGTGGCAAAGCTTCACGAGCTTACCCCGGTGGCGAAGCTGGGGATTTTCCGCCACGTCCCGGAGGTTCTCCACCTTGGCGGAGACGATGCCTGCCGCGTCGAGGATCTTCCGCAGCTCGTCCAGCTCGTGGGAGGCCACCCACCCGGCGACGATCTCCTCGATCTCGGCTGCGTGCTCGAAGCGGACCTCCTGCTTGGCGAACCGTTCGTCCTCCAGCAGCCATTCCATTTCCATGGCCTTCACGAGCCGTAAAAAGTGGGACTGGTTGCCGGCGATGATCATCAGCACTTCGCCGTCCTTCGTCTTAAAACAGTTGCCCGGCGCGGTGTAGCGGTCCCGGTTGCCGACGCGGCCGGTGACATGGCCGGTGGCGCAGTAGTCGGGTATGCCGGTCAGCAGCAGGGAGGCGGCGCATTCGAGCAGAGAGAGCCTGATATGCTGGCCTCGGCCGGTCGAATGGCGCACATGCAGCGCGGAGAGCGCCGCGACCGCCGCGTAGAGGGCGGTCGCGTAGTCGACCGCGTAGGTGCCGTACATCATCGGCATGCCGTCCGGCTCGCCGGTGATCGACATCAGCCCGCTCATCGCCTGCACAGCCGCGTCGAAGCCGGGCTTGTCCCGGTAGGGCCCGTCCGCTCCGAAGCCGGTGATGCTCACCATGATGAGGCCGGGGTTGTGTTTTTTCAGTTCCTCGTAGTCGAGCCCCATCTTTTCGATGGTGCCCGCCTTGAAGTTCTCGATCAGCACGTCGGCCGTACAGGCCAGCCGGAAGAGTTTTTCCCGGCCCTCGCCGCTGCGGAAGTCGAGCTCGATGCCGCGCTTGTTCCGGTTGACGGCGAAGGTGTAGAGGCTCTCCCCCTTCACAAAGGGGGGCAGCACACGGGTGTCGTCTCCGCTGCCCGCCTTTTCCGCCTTCACGACGTCGGCGCCGAGGTCGCCCAGCACCATGCCGCAGTAGGGCCCGGAGATGAAGCGGGAGAGGTCGAGGACCCGGATCCCTTCGAGAGGTGCGTTCATAGGTTTATCCCTTCTTTGTATCGTTTTGGCGCTCGCTACATCATGTTGGGCGCAAAGGTCTGCGGAATCCACAGCACGATCTGCGGCACGAAGATGATCAGCAGGATGATCGCGACCACCGCCGCGGTAAAGACGAGCGTGGGCTTCATGACCTTTTGGAGCGGGGTGTGGCCGATCTTGCAGGCCAGCAGCAGGCAGAGGCCGAAGGGCGGCGTGATGAGCCCCAGCGAGAGGGTGACCACGACGACGACGCCCATGTGGATCATGTTGACGCCCAGCGCCATGCCGATCGGCGCGAGGATGGGGGCGAGCATGATGATAGCGGGGGTCGCGTCCATGAAGCAGCCGACGATCATGAAGATGACAAAGGTGATGAGCAGGAAGGGCAGCTCGCTGTCCGCGACGGAAAGCACCATCCCCTTGACCGCGTCGGGCACATGGTAGACCGACATCATATAGCTGAACACCATCGCGATGCCGATGCACATGGTTGTCGCGGAGGTGAGGGCGGCGGTCTTCTTCACGGCGCCCCACAGCGCCTTCAGCGTGAGGGAGCGGTAGCAGGCCGCGAGGATCAGCGAATAGACGCAGGCGACGACCGCCGCCTCGGTGGGGGTGAAGAACCCGGCGGTGATGCCGCCGATCAGGATGATGGGGGTGCCCAGCGGGGGCAGCGCCACCCAGATGGTGTGCAGGGCCTTTTTGATTCCCATCTTCGCCTCACGCGGATAGCCGTATTTGAGCGCGTAGACGTAGGAGATGAGCATCATCACGAGCCCGATGATCACGCCGGCGGAGAGCCCCGCCAGAAAGAGCGCGCCCACCGAGATGCCGACAGTGGCGGCGTAAATGACCGCGATGATGCTCGGCGGGATGATCTCGCCCAGCGTGGAGGAGGCGGCCGTGACCGCGATCGTAAAGTCGGGGGCGTAGCCCTTCTTGATCATGGCGGGGATGAGGATGCCGCCGATACCCGCCGTATCGGCGGAGGAGGAGCCGGAGATGCCGGCAAAGATCATGCTGACGAGCACATTCACGTGGGCGATGCCGCCCCGGATCCGCCCGACGATCGCATAACAGCATTGGACAAGCTTGTCCGTGATGCCTGAGATGTTCATGATCTCAGCGGTCAGGATGAACAGCGGGATCGCCAGCGTTGTAAACCCGCTGAGTCCCGAAAAGGTCCGCTGGACCAGAACGAGCGGGGTTTGGCGGAAGGTGTTGAGCAGCACGACGATCGAGGAAAATCCGATCGCGTAGGGCACGGGGACCGACAGGAAGATCAGTCCCAGCATGAGCAGCAGGAGCAGCAGAGCCATGGGTTCCATTAGTCCAGACCTCCTTCCGTGTCGCGGGCGACCTCAGCGGGAGGAATGACGCCCAGGTGTTCAAGCAGCATTTCAAAGGCAAAAAAGACGGTCAGCGCCCCGCCGATGGGGTACGCGATGTAGACGAAGATAAAGGGCAGATGGGCGGCCACGGAGGTTTTCCCCAGACCGGACTGCACGAAGCGTACGCCGTATAGCAGGAAGACCGCCCCGACCGCCAGCACCATCAGGTCGATCATGCAGAGGAAAACCCTCTTGTATTTGACCTTGTCTATGAAGAGCGGGATCACGAAATGCTCGCCGCGGCGCACCATCAGGGGCGCGCCCACCATGGTGAGCCACATGAAACAGTAGACGGCGATCTCCTGGGTCCAGGTGCTGGTGACCTTGAGGATATCGCGGCAGACGACCTGCACGAGCACGCAGAAGATGATCCCAATCAGGAAGACCGCCGCGGTAACCTCCGCGCAGCTTTGCAGCTTGTGTGAAACTTTATGCAAGGTAACCCCTCCTTTGCAGTGGGAAGAATTCGGGCAGGGCCCGGGACGTCCGTCCGGAGCCCTGCCCAAGAGATTCCAGTTTCAGGCGGTCAGTACTGCTGGACCTTTTCGAGCAGCTCCGTCAGGCCGTACTGCTCGCAGAACTCCTTGCGGACCGATTCCGTCGCGTCGATCCACGCCTGCTTGTCCGTCAGCTCGCAGACCTGGGCGCCGTCGCCGAGCATCTCTTCGAGGTCGCTGGCGGAGTTGGCGCGCTCGCTGGTGACGAATTCATCCGCGGCCGCCTGTCCGCACTCCTTCAGGATCGCCTGCTGCTCCCCGGTGAGCTTGGCCCACTGGTCCGCGCCGATGTAGAGCGGATGGCAGTTGATCTGGTGCTCGGTCTCGATGATGTAGGGGCAGCACTCGTACCACTTCTGGGTGATGAGGGTGGACATTTCGTTCTCCGCCGCTTCGGCGACGCCGGTCTGCAGGGCGGAATAGGTCTCGGAATAGGCGATCACGGTGGGCAGCAGGCCGAGCGCCTTCCAGGTGGCGACGACGATGTCCGACTGCTGCACGCGCATGGTGATGCCGGCCGCGTCGCCCAGCGTCTTGATCTCCTTGTCCGCGATGAGGTTGCGTGTCGCGCCCGAACCGTTGCCGAGCACCACGATGTTGCCCTTCTCCTCAAGGATCTGGTTGAGCTGCGCGATGTCGCCGCCGTGGACGAACTGGTCGCGGGCCTCGGGGCTCGAGAAGACGTAGGGAAGCGCCACGAAGCCCCACTCGGGCACGTTGGCGCTCACCGCGCCGTCGCCCGACCAGACGATGTCGACGCTGCCGGTCTGCACGGCCTCCCACAGCTCGTTTTCATTGCCGAGGGTTCCGTCGGTAAAGACGTCGACCTCAATGGAGCCGCCGGATTTTTCCTTGACCATTTCGGCAAAGGATTTGCTGGCCTGGGCGCAGGCGGTGTTGGAGGAGACTTCGATGGCCATGATCAGCTTGACGGGTTCCGCCGCGTCGCCGGCCTGCGGCGCGGACGGGTCCGCGGCGGGCGCGGAGGGGGTGTCGGACGGGCTGGAACCGCATCCTGCCAACGAGGCAAAACACAAAGACAAAGTTAATACAATCGCGAGTACCTTTTTCATAACAGAGACTCCTTTTCCTTATTTTTGCGAGATTATATTCAATTTTTCGATATTGTTATAATATCATTTAATACAATAAGATGTCAATTATAGATTGCTATTAAAATTCTTGTATTATTTTGTTCATAATGAACATGCGTGAAGAAATCCCATCCCGCGGGCGCGGGATGGGATAAGGGGGACAATGAGATCCGCCGCAAAAATAGAAAAGGCCCCGCCCATCAGGGCGGGGCCTTTTCACGGTTCAGTCCCATTGGTATTCGGCGGCGGAAATGATCTTGATGGGGACCCCGTCGACCGATTCCGTTCCCACCGAGATCAGCTGGCTCGTTCCGGTCCCGGCGACCCAGCCGTTTTTGATCTGGTAGCCCGTGACCGTCACCTGGTCCGACACATTCACATCCTTCAGCGGGTCGGAGATGTAAACCTTGTATTCGTTGTTGTTGACCTTATAGATCCGAAAATCGAAATCCGTGGAGATCTTCAGGGATGCGGCGAGACGCTCCTTGATATCATCGCCGAAATTCGGCCCGGTGGAATTGAGGGTGTTTCCCGGACGTTTTTCGAAGTAGCTCTCTATGGCCAGCTGGAGCAGGTCGAGGATATTCTTGTTATCGGAGTTGATCGTCTCCACCGCCGTCATCCCGTGCTTGGAGCAGCGGACCTTGATATCGCCGCTGGCGCCGACGGTAACGTTGTAAACGCCTCCTGAGGGGCAGATTCCACGATAACCGGAAGAAGTGGGGTCGGCGCCCATGGAATCCTTCATGATCGTGTCGATCACATCCGGAGTGAGCGTCCGATTCTCGACGACCTCATAGAATTCGAGCGTTCGGGTGGCTGTGGTGAGGTTTGCCATGCAGGCGGTTTTCCGGGCGGACTCCAAAAAGGAGGAGAACAAGGGGGCGGTGAGGGCCAGGAGCACGCCGATGATGGCGATGACGACCACCATCTCGATCAGGGTAAAGCCTCGCCGATGTTTTGTTTGCACAGGTCTCACCGCCTCAAATTTTCCGTAAAACAATCATTTATTGTTATTATATGACTTCCGGTCCGATTTGTAAAGCGGCGGTCAGCTGATGACAGTTCTGGCCAAAGGCTGCCGAAAAAATTTCTTTATGTTCGGGAAAGTTGCATTTTTTTGCACATTTGCTCCATTTATGTGGTACGGGTGGAAAGGACTTTTGGAGAGTCCTTCGATCAATGCGGAAAGGCGGGATGCGATGCGGGGACTTGAAGTATCGGGAGCGGCGGCATGGGACCGGACGTTGACCGGGCTGCTCGAGGACCTTCCGGAGATGCGCCGGAAGCTGCGTGGGGAGCTTATGGAACTTGCCGGAAAGAAAATGGAGAACAAAGGGACCGATCCGCGCAGTTCTTTCGAGGCGGAAGCGATCCGGCTGGCGGGACGGTTCGTGGAAAAGTTCGCGAAAAACTGGAGGGTGAGGAATGACGACGTAGCTTACAGTCATGGACGGGATCCAGGCTCTGGCGGCCAAAGCCCTGCCTGAGCTCAAGAGAACCGATACCGACCTTGTTCCCGCCGACTTCCTGCGGCCCTGCCTGCTGGTGCAGCCGGTCACGACCACGCGGGAGGACGCGGCGCAGAATCTAGAGCGTGTCATGGACTTCTGCACGAGGTCGCGGAATAACGCAAAAATGCCGCCCTTTGGCGGCACAGGTGAAAGGAGCTGCTACATATGAAAATCAACTGGACAGTCCGAATCAAGAACCCGCTCTGGTGGGCGCAGATGGCCTGCGCCGTCGTCCTGCCCATCCTCGCGTACTTCGGCCTCGCGTGGGAGGACATGACGACATGGGCGTCGATCGGTGACGTGCTCCTGCGCGCGGTACAGAATCCCGTTGTCGTGGTGGCGGTGATCGTGAGCGTCTTCAACTGCATCACCGACCCGACCACTTCGGGCGTGGGTGACAGCAACCGGGCCATGGGCTACGAGACGCCACACAAGGACATCCCGAACACGGGGAGGTAGGCGGATGGTAAAGATTTGCCTGGACCCCGGCCACGGAGGGACGGATCCCGGAGCGCTGCTCGGGAAACGGTACGAAAAGGACGATGTGCTGCGGCTCGCGCTGGCCGTGAAGCCCCTGCTCGAAGCGCAGGGCCTCGGCGTGGTCATGACCCGGACGGACGACAATGCCGTCCCCTCAATCTCGGAACGGTGCCAGATGGCCAACACGGCGGGATGCGCCTATTACCTCTCCCTCCACCGGGACGCGGCGGGCCCCGCCGCCCACGGCATCAGCCTGTGGGTGCACAGCAGGGCGAACGACCCCACGGTGCGCAAGGCGCAGTACATTTTGGACGAGCTGCTCGCCGTCGTGCCGACGCAGGACCGGGGCGTGCAGAAGGGCACCCCGCAGAACTATGAGAACTTCGGGGTGAACGTCTACACGACAATGGCCTCGGCCCTGCTGGAGCTGGGATTCATCACGAACGCGGACGACAACGACCGCTTTGACCGGTACTTTGACCAGTATGCCGAGGCGGTCGCATGGGGATTGTGCAAGGCCGTGGGGGTGACGTACACGGCGAAGGACAAGCCCGCAGAGGCCCCGGAGTCTTTAGCTTTCAACCTCAATAAGAGGTGTAATAGCGGGTGTAATAGGAGAAAAGAATAAAAAAATCCGCAACAATTTCAGACATAACAAAATCCCTGCAAACCGGTTAACGGCTTGCAGGGATTTTACGTGGTGGAGACGAAGGGGATCGAACCCTCTACCTCTTGAATGCCATTCAAGCGCTCTCCCAGGTGAGCTACGCCCCCACGGTCATGGTGACCCATCGGAGATTCGAACTCCGGACACCTTGATTAAAAGTCAAGTGCTCTGCCAACTGAGCTAATGGGTCGATGCTGCGGTCGCAGGCACTGTGTCTGTACGACGCTTGATTATTATAGCAAAACAGGGACAGCTTGTCAACTATTCGGGACGAAATTTTTACAGGGAAAGGGATTCGACAGGAAAAGCCCCGTGACAAACCGGGGCCGATTTGGTAAAATGGGACCAATGGCTGAAAGGGGGTGCGCGCGTGAACGCGGGACAGATGGATATCCGGATGCTCCGGGGGGTGGGGGAGACCCGCGCGCGCACGCTCGCAAAGATGGGCATCGCGACGCTGGAGGACCTGCTGCTGCACTATCCGCGCGGTTACATCGACCTGTCGGAGCCCTGCGGCATTGCGGAGGCGCCGCTCGACCGGCCGTGCGCGGTGCTCGCCACCGTGGTGAAGAAGTCGGGAGAAATCCGCACGCGGGGCGGGCTCAAAATGTACAAGGCCACCGCCGCGGACGACAGCGGCGAAATGGAGCTGACCTTCTTCAACACAAAGTATGCGGTGGATTCGCTCGACTACGACGCGGCCTATCTCTTCTACGGGCGGGTGGAGGGCAACCTCCTGCGCCGGGAGATGCGCGCGCCGCAAATTTTTCCGCCGCGCGCCGACCAGCCCTTCTTCGCGGTCTATCCGCTGACGGCAGGCATGTCCGCCCGGACCTTCTCGGGGCTGGTGGAGCAGGCCTTGAAGCTCTCTCCCATCCTGCCCGAACGGATTCCGGCGGATATCCGCGAGGAATTCCGCCTGGAGGGGATCGCCGGGGCGGTGCGCGCCATCCACCGCCCGCAAAATTCCGACGAGCTCGAAACAGCCAAGCGGAGGCTCATCTTTGAGGAGCTCTTCACGCTGGCCGCCGGGGTCGGCCTGCTGCGCACCCGCACCCGCGCGGCCGCCGCGCAGCCGATGGAACCCCATTCGCTGCAGCCCTTCTACGACGCGCTGCCCTTTACGCTGACGGGCGCGCAGCGCCGCGCGATCGAGGAATTGACCGCCGACATGCGCAGGTCCGCCCCGGCTAACCGGCTCGTGCAGGGGGACGTCGGCTCGGGCAAGACGATGGTCGCGGCGGCGGGGGCGTATTTCGCGTTTCTGTCAGGCGCGCAGTCGGCGATGATGGCTCCCACCGAGCTGCTCGCGCGGCAGCACTATGAGGGCCTTTCCCCCCTCTGCGGGCGGCTGGGGATGAAGGTGGGCCTGCTTGTCGGCTCGATGACGCCCGCCAAAAAGCGCGCGATGCACGAGGCGCTCGCGGCGGGGGAATTCGACCTCTGCATCGGCACCCACGCGCTGCTCTCGCAGGGGGTGTCCTTCCAAAACCTCGCGCTCGTCATCACCGACGAGCAGCACCGGTTCGGGGTGGCGCAGCGCGCCGCGCTCGGCCAGAAGGGCCGGCACGCCCACACGCTCGTCATGTCCGCGACCCCCATCCCGCGCACCCTCGCCCTGATGATCTACGGGGAGCTCGACGTCTCGGTGATCGACGAGCTGCCGCCCGGGCGCAGCCCGGTGCTCACCTACAAGATCTCGTCGGGCAAGCGGGAGCGGGCCTTCGGGTTCATCCGGGAGCACCTCGACCGGGGGCTGCAGGCGTACATCGTCTGCCCGCGCGTCGAGGCGGGGGAGGAGGACGCCGGCCTGCGCGCCGCGACCGACTACATGCTCGAGCTTTCGGGCGGGGCCTTCAAGGGCTACACGGTCGGCCTCCTGCACGGCAGGATGAAGGCCGCGGACAAGGAGCGCACGATGGCGGGCTTCCAGGACGGGACGGTGCAACTGCTCGTCTCGACCACGGTGGTCGAGGTGGGGGTGGACGTGCCCAACGCGGTCATCATGATGGTGGAGAATGCCGAGCGGTTCGGCCTGAGCCAGCTGCACCAGCTGCGGGGCCGGGTCGGGCGGGGGAAGGAGCAGTCCTACTGCATTCTGCTCTCCGACAGCACGAGCCCCGAGACGCTCGACCGCTTAAAGACGATGTGCAGGACGAACGACGGGTTCGCCATCGCGGAATACGACCTGCGCACCCGGGGACCGGGCAATTTCCTCGGACAGCAGCAGCACGGTCTGCCGCAGCTGCGCATCGCGGACCTCGCGGCCGACGTGGAGGTCGTGGCCGAGGCGCAGCGGGCGGCGAACCGCGTGCTTGCGGATGACCCGGCGCTGCAAAAGCCGGAGCACGCCGCGCTGCGCGCGGCCGTCGAACGGCTGATGGACTCGGTGGGGGAGCGCCCCAACTGAAGCGGCCCGCGGGCCGCGCCTTCCGGACAAAATCAAAAAGAGCGGCGGGGCTTTGGCCCCGCCGCTCTTTTGATATCGGCTTATTTCTGCTTGGACTGGTAGATTGCGTAGGCGTCGCGGGCGATCATGAGTTCCTCGTTGGTGGGGATGACCCAGACCTTCACGCGGCTGTCGGGGGTGGAGATCTCCTCCTCGTCGCCGTGGTTGGCGGCGTTTTTCTCCTCGTTGAGCCGGATGCCGAGGAAATCCATGTTGCGGCAGACCTCGCGCCGCAGGTCGGGGGAGTGCTCGCCGATGCCGGCGGTGAAGATGACCGCGTCGAGCCCGTTCATCGCGGCGGCATAGGAGCCGATATACTTCTGGATCTGGTAGTTGAGCATGTCGATCGCGATCTGTGCGCGCTCGTCGCCCTCGGCGCAGGCGTTCTCAACGTCGCGGTGGTCGCTCGAGACGCCCGAGACGCCCAGCAGGCCGGATTTCTTGTTGATGACGTTATGTATGCCCTCCAGGTCGAGGCCCGCCTTCTGGGCCATCGGAAGCAGAAGCGAGGGGTCGATGTCGCCGCTTCGGGTGCCCATCATGAGGCCGGCGAGCGCGGTGTAGCCCATCGTGGTGTCGACCGATTTGCCGCCGTCGACCGCGCAGAGGGAGGAGCCGTTGCCGAGATGGCAGGAGACGATCTTGAGCTCCTCCACCGGCTTGCCGAGCAGCTTTGCGAGCCGCAGGGAGACATAGCGGTGGCTGGTGCCGTGGTAGCCGTAGCGGCGGAAGCCGTAGTCCTTGTAATAGTCGTAGGGGATCGCGTACATATACGCCTTGGGCGGCATGGTCAGGTGGAAGGAGTTGTCGTAGACGGCGACCTGGACCTTGCCGGAGAAGGTGTCCTGGCAGGCGCGGATGCCGGTGAGCATGCCGGGCAGGTGCAGGGGGAACATCTCGGTGGTGGCCTCGATGTCCTTCAAAACCTCGGGGGTGATCTCGTTGGAACAGGGGGAAACCCGGCTGAATGCCAGCCGGTGGCCGACGGCGACGATGTCGTCGATGCTGTCGATGACCTTGGTCTCGCCCGAAAGCAGCAGGTCGACGACCCGGTCGAGCGCGGCCTTGTGGTTGGGCAGGTCGGTCTCGACGACCTTCTTGGCGCCGAAGTACTTGTAGGTGATCTTGCCGCCGTCGATGCCGATGCGCTCGCAGTTGCCCGAGACGAGCACCTGCTCGCTCTCCATGTCGATGAGCTGGTACTTGAGGGACGAACTGCCCGCGTTGACCACAAAGACGTTGTTCATCCGTTTGCCCGCGTTGACCACATGCACGTTGTTCATGATGATTGCTCCTCCTTATTCTGCCCGCCGGATGATCCCCATGGGGGTCTGCTCACTGCACTGGCCGAGCGGGTTGTCCTTCAAAATTTTGCAGAGCAGATCGCGGTCCATCTTCCTGTCGGAGGTGCCGAGAATCTGCCCTTCGAGGTCGTTGATGTCGGTGATGGCCACCGGCGTGCCGCCGATGCGCCGGGAGATCTCCGCCGCGACCTCGTCGGGACGGTCGGGGCCGAGCACGACGTAGTGGTTGTAGGGCGGCAGCGTGAAGTCGCACGGCCCGTCGATGCTGCGCGCCTTGTAGCCCGCGATGTTGTAGAACCATCCGCGGATGTGGAAGAGCTTGCCCACGGCGGAGACGGCGGCGGCGAAGAGGATGCGGATGGTGCCGCACTCCTGGAGCGCCATCTCCATCGTCTCGGGCATCGCGAGCCCGATGCCGTAGGGGGTGCGCAGCACGAACCGGCTGAGGAAGCGCGCGAGCGGACGGGGATGGATGTCCTCGAGCGGAATGGCGCGGCGCTGGGTGCAGGCGACCGCCTTCTCGGTGATGAAGACGATATCCCCCGGCTCCGTGAGCGGGGAAACGTATTTTTCCACCACGTCGCAGATGTTGTCCTGGTCGGTGATGACGTGCGTTTTGATGCACAGCCGCCGGTAGCCGACGCCGTCCACCTCGATGACCTCGTTCTTTTCCGGGTTCACCACATAGCCCGCCGGGGTCTCCTCCCGCGCGGGTTGGGCCGCGGGCGTTTCCTGCGCGGATGCGTCCCCGGCGGGGGCGTCCGCGGTCTCCGGCGCGGCGTCCAGAACGGCGTCCTCCGGCTGCGCGCCGATGGGCGCGGTTTGTTCGTTCGACATGTTGACCATCCCTTATCTTAAATTACCTGTTTATTGTGAGGTTTAATCACCAAGATTATACAACGTTTCCGCCCGTCCGTCAAAGGGCGCGGCCTTATTCGGCTGGAACAAACTGGATTTCATCCGGAAAGAGGAGTTCGTCCTCCCCGAGCGCCGCGCCGTCGCGCAGCCGGAGGTCCGCGCCGCAGTCCCACAGGCTGAAGCCTTCGCTTCCGGTAAAGGCGCGGGACCCGTCGGGCATCGTGAGCCAGACGGCGGCTTCCTCCAGCCGGTCGGCCTCCGATTTGAAATAGGCCGCGATGCAGCAGTTTTCCGGGAGCCCGTAATTGAGGCAGACCGGGACGCGCAGGGCGCTGCCGTCGGCCTCCGGCTTGGAGGAGAGCAGATTGTAGCTGCGGGATTCCGGGGAACCATCGGAAAATTCGTAGGCGCTCGCGCCGTCATAGGAGAGCGTCCGCCCGGAGGAAAAGAAGAGCAGGTCGGGCAGGCCGTTTTCGCCGGTGTCGAGGAAGCGGTAAACGGGCTGCGCGAGGGAAAAATACGCCATGCGGTAGCCTCCGCCCGGCTGGGAGTGGAAGAAATAGGCGGGCGCAGGCGAATTCCCGAAGTACATGGCCTGCGGCAGGGCGGAGACGATATAGTCCCGCGCGCCGTCGCCGTTCACGTCGCCCGCCGCGATGTCGTACCGCATGAGCGGGAGCACCTCGGGTCCAAACTCCTCGGCGTACCCGGTGAGGAAGAAGTCCTCCGCCTCCGCCGGGAGGGAAAAGCCCACGGGCAGGTTGTCCTCCCCGGCTTCGTACTCCCCGGATTCGAGCGCGAGCAGGACATGGTCGCTCTTCCATTCGAGCGAGTCCAGCGCCACGGGCGGCGGAGGAACTTCCGTTCCCGCAGGGGCGGGCGCCGGAGAAGCCTCCGGAGCCGCCGCGCTTTCGGTGGCGGCGCTTTGGGACGCGGCGCTTTCCGGGGCGGGCGCCGCCGCCGGCGCACCGCAGGCGGAGAGCGCGAGGGCGAGCGAAAGCGGCAGGGCGAACAGGGCGGACGTTTTCATCATAGCTCTCCCCGTCAGACGGTTTTCTGCGCGGCGAGCGAGCGGTCGCGCCAGACGCACCAGGCGGTGATCGTGACGATGACGATCACGCCGCCCGCGAGGGCGAAGACGCCGGGACGCTCGCCGGTGAAGAGGAAGACCCACACGGGGTTCAGAAGCGGTTCGATCGCGCCGAGCAGCGAGCACATGAGCGCGGGGCAGTCCTTGACGGCGATGCCGTAGAGGACGTAGGGGATGCCGAGCTGGACGACGCCGAGCGCGAGGATGCTCAGGACGGCGGGCGCGGTGACGGGGGTGTCGAAGACGAACATGAAGGGGATGCCCACTGCGGCCGTGAAGAGATGGCCGAGCAGGATGCCGCTCATGCGGCTCTCCTCGTCGGTGTTGCCGGTGATGATATACATGCAGGCCATCGAGAGGCCGGCGAAGATTGCGACGAAGTTGCCCAGCAGGTTGCCGGGCGCGAGCTGGTCGAGGAAGAAGAGCGCGATGCCGCACATCGTGACCGACACGGTGATCACGTCCGCGCGGGAAAATTTCTGGCGCAGGAAGATCGCCGACAAAATCAGGATGAAGACGGGCGCGGTGAACTGGAGCACGATGGCGTTCGCCGCGGTGGTGAGCTTGTTGGCGGAGACGAAGGCGAGGAAGGTCAGCGCCAGAAAGACGCCGCTCACGAGGGAGGCGCGGTTGAGGCGCAGCCGCTGTTTCGTGGCGCGCAGGTAGATGACGACGCAGCCCGCGGAGATGAGGCTTCGCCATCCCGCGATGACCAGTCCGTTCCAGGGGATCATCTTGATGAAGATGCCGGCGACGCTCCAGAGGGTGGCGCAGATCATCATCAGGAAGATCGCGCGCTGCTGCGCCTTTTGGGAGTTCATGGGGAAGACCTCCGTTTCAGTGATTTACAACAGTTCCTATCCTATCGTAAAAAAGCCTCAAATACAAGGTCCTTATTCAACAAATTGCTTTATTTTACGGGAAAAACTGTGTATAATAATACCTATCATCACCCGTTGAAGGAGCGCCGCATGGTTTTTGCAAATCTGCTGTTCATCTACCTGTTCCTGCCGCTCAATATCCTCTTTTACTTTCTTTCGAAAAAGCTCGTCTACCGCAACCTGGTGCTGGTGGCGTTTTCCTTCCTGTTCTACGCCTGGGGCGAGCCGGTGTGGTTCCTGCTGCTGCTGACCTCCGCCGCGTTCGACTACATGCACGGACGGCTGATCGAGCGCTACCGGGGGACCTGGGCGGCCAAGGCGGCGCTCGCCTCCTCGCTGGCGCTCAACCTCGGGCTGCTCGGCACCTTCAAGTACAGCGGCTTTCTCGTTCAGAACCTGAACGCCCTGCTGGGCACCGCCTTTCCGGTGCCCGCTTTCGCGCTGCCCATCGGCATCTCCTTCTACACCTTCCAGACGATCTCCTATGTCGTCGACGTCTACCGCGGGGACGCCAGGGCGCAGCCCAACCCCGTCTATTACCTGCTCTACCTGTCGATGTACCACCAGCTGGTGGCGGGCCCCGTCGTGCGCTACGCCGACGTGGCAAGGGAGATCACCGCGCGGAAAACCGACGCCGTCTCCTTTTCGGAGGGGCTGACGCGGGTCTGCTTCGGGCTGGCGAAAAAGGTGCTCGTCGCCAACACCGCGGGCTCCCTCGCGGACAAGTTCCTGCTGGCCCCCGCCTCGGGCCTCTCGGTCGGCGGGGCGTGGTTCGGCGCGGCGATGTTCACTTTGCAGATCTATTACGACTTCTCTGGCTACTCCGACATGGCCATCGGGCTGGGGCGGATGTTCGGCTTCCACTATAAGGAGAACTTCAACTACCCCTATGTCGCCCGCTCCGCCACCGAGTTCTGGCGGCGGTGGCACATCTCCCTCTCGAGCTTCTTCCGGGACTACGTCTACATCCCGCTCGGCGGCAACCGGAAGCACCAGTATCTGAATCTGCTGGCCGTGTGGCTGCTGACCGGGCTCTGGCACGGCGCGAGCTGGAACTTCATCCTCTGGGGGCTCTACTACGGCGCGTTCATCGCGCTCGAGCGGCTCTTCCTCGGGGACCTGCTCGACCGGCTGCCGGCGGTGTTTGGGCACCTCTACCTGCTGTTGCTCGCCACGACCGGCTGGGTGATCTTCTACTTCACCGACCTTGGCAAGCTCGGCGGATACCTCTCGGTCATGTTCGGCCTTTCGGGTGCGCGCGGCTGGGACAGCAACGTGCAGATCACCCTGCTCAACAACATCTTCTGGGTGGCGCTGGCGGCGTTTTTCTGCATGCCGGCCGTCAAATGGCTCAAGCGCGCGGTCTCCGAGCGGCTCGACCCGGGGAAATCCGCCGTCCTGCTGGCGCTTTCGCCCGCGCTCTGCTTCCTCCTGCTCATCGTCTGCACCGCGCAGCTGGTCGGGCAGAGCTACAACCCCTTCCTCTATTACCGTTTCTGACCGGGGTATCCCCGGTTTTCGGAGGCTTTATGGACCAGTACCGCAAACAGAACTATGTCTACCGTCCCGCTCCCAAGCGGGCCGCGCGCCCGCGCGGCCCCGAGGAGGAGCGGGAACGGTATTACGCGCTCATCCGCCACCGCATCGATCCGGAGCGGCTACACAGGCTGAGCTGGATCAACATTGCCGTGCTCTGCGGGGCGCTGCTGGCCTTCTTCCTCGGCTCGCTGCTGGGCCCCAAGCCCGAGCGCTCCGCGGTGGAGAAGCGCGACCTCGCGCGGTTTCCCGCCTTTTCGGCCGAGGCGCTGAGGAGCGGGACGTTCACGCGGGACATCGAAACGTGGTACGCCGACACCTTCCCCTTCCGGGACGCGTTCGTGGGCCTTTCCGCCGTCGTGGACGAGGCGCACGGCGTGCGCGTCGACGACGTGCGCATCGTCGCGCCCTCGGGCGGCGAGGCGCAGGACCTTCCCGACGCCTCCAACCAGCCGCCCGCCGCGCCGCAGGAGCCCCAGCCGGCGCCCGCCGGGCCGGGGGATTCCTCCTCCGCGCCCGAAACCCAATCCGACGCGTCCTCCGCGCCCGAAACGCCGCCGGCGGTGGACGACGGGGCCGCGCCCGGCGCGATCACGGGCGGCACCTTCGTCTACAGGGGGATGGCGATGTCCCTTTACGGGGGCGACCCGGCGAGCGGGAAGTGGTACGCGCAGGTGCTCAACTCCTACCATGAGGAGCTGCCCGACGTTCAGATCTACAACATGATCATCCCCACGGCGATCGAGTTCTACGTCCCGGACAAATACCGCGATCTCACCCAGTCCCAGAAGGCGATGATCGACCTCGTATACGGGACGCTCGACCCGTCGATCAAGAGGGTGGACGCCTATTCGGAGCTCGCGGCGCACACGGACGAGTATATCTACTTCCGCACCGACCACCACTGGACGGGCCTGGGCGCCTATTACGCCTACCGGGCGTTCTGCGGGGAGGCGGGGCTGACGCCCAAGGAGCTGAGCGATTTTGAGACGCGCCGGCTCGACGATTTCATTGGGACGATGTATTCCCAGACGCAGGACACCACCCTGCTCAAGAACCCCGACTATGTCGACTATTATCTCTTCAAGCAGTCCTACGAGGCGCAGCGGTTCCTGGTGGACGCCCCCTACAACGGGGTGGACAGCACCCTCTGGGGGGAGTACGCGCAGAGCCCCAACAGCTATTCCGTCTTCCTGCACGGGGATTTCCCCCTCGTCCAGGTCAAGACGGGCATCGGCAACGGGCGCAGGATTCTGGTCGTCAAGGAGTCGTTCGGCAACGCCTTCGCGCCCTTTTTGATCAACCACTACGACGAGGTGTATATCGTCGACCAGCGGTATTTCCAGCTCCCGCTCGTCGACTTCATCAGGGAGCACGGCATCAACGAGCTGGTCTTCGCGAACAATTCCTTCGCGGTCTGCACCCCCTACCACATCCGGTGCATCGACAACATGCGCCACCAGGTATTCGTTCCGCGCGCCCTCCAGGCGGACGTCCCCAAGGCCGGGGAACCGGAGGAGTCCGACGAGGACGCGCGGGAGCAGGAGGAACAGGAGCCGCCGGACGAGGGGGACCGTCCCCGCAGGCTGCGGCCGCGCGGCGGATAAAGGAGGGGAACCGGCATGAAAATCGGAAGACGCGCGTTGGCGCTGGCGCTCAGCCTGGCGCTGCTCTGTTCCTGCGCGCCGATGGAACCGGGGACGCAGGAATCCGAGCCGATGCGGGTCGTGCGGGTGCTGACCCTCCTGGTGCCCAACACGCTGGACCAGGTCGTGCTCGAGCAGGCGGACGCGTTCGCGGCGGACGCCGCGCGCCTGAGTGGCGGGCAGCTCGTCATAGACGTGCGCACCGGGCAGGCGCCCGCCGACGCGCTCACGGGCGGGGAGGCGGACCTCGCCTTTTTGCGCAACGCGCAGATGGCCCAGCTTGACGAACGCTTTTCGACCTTCGCGCTGCCCTTCCTCTACGACGACCACCAGCATTTGAGCCTCGCGCTCAATTCGGAGGAGCTGCTCGGGCGGCTCAACACCGGCCTCCAGCCGCGCGGGATCCGCCTGCTGAACGCCTTCTACTCCGGCAGCGCCTTTCTCGTCTCGACGAAGGGGGAGCTGCGCACCCCCTCCGACTACAAGGGGATCGCCGCGGCGCTGCGCACCGACAACGCGGACAAGCTCGCGGTCTTTTCCTCGCTCGGCGCGCGGGTGCTGCCCTATTCGGCCTCCGCCATCCCCAACATGCTCGGCGCGCAGGCGGAGCTGCTCCCCGAGGGGGCGGACGGCCCCGCTGAGGAGGTGACGGTCGACACGATCGAGGTGGATACCGAGCAGGCGCTCGCCCTTGAGGCCGACCCCAACACCCTCTTCTTCATCAAGAGCTACCACGCGGCCGCGCCGCTCTGGCTGGGGGCGAACGAGCAGTCGCTCGCGTCTCTCACCGCCTATGAACGCGCGGTGCTCAGCGAGGCCTGCGCCGGGCTGCTCGCCGGGCTCGAGCGGGTCTATACCGACAGGGAGGCGGCGGCCTTCGACGAGCTGCGCGCCCGCGGCGTGGAGGTCGTCGAGATCGAGCGCCAGCAGGTTTCGGCGGTGCTCTACGACAGCTCCCGCAACCTCCCGCTCGACCCCGGGCGGTACCTGCCGCCCGCCTACTTCGACCGCAGGCTCTATGAGATCATCCAGAGCTATTCGCCGCTCTCCTGAGGGAACGGAAGACGCAGAGAGCTTGCCGGGCGGGGGCACACGGCGGAGGACGGCTTGCCCTCCGCCCGTGAGGCGCACGCGTGTCCCGCTTGCGCCATGGAAATGAAAAAAAGGAGCGGCCGCCCATTTCGGGCGGCCGCTCCTTTATTGCAGTCTGTCAGGGATGGGCACACGGGAGGGGGCGGCCCGCCCCCTGCCCGTGAAATGCGTCTGTACATTGCCGCACAGGAACCGCAAATGACGCGCATTTTTAGTCGTCGTTATCGATGATGCGCAGGCCGCTCGGGGAGCGGCGGATGAGGCCGCCGCTCTTGCTGGAGGAGCTGCGCCCGCGGTCGTCGTCATCGTCGTCGCTGGAACGGCGGTCGTCGAGGTCCTCCGCGCCGATCGCGTCGCAGTAGGTGCAGACGGGCGGCATGTTGGTGGTCTTGTACCAGCCGGTGGCGGTGGTGGCGCAGCTGTCGCCCGCCAGGTCGCCCGATTCGGTGCAGTATTCCGCCTGCTGCACATCGCCCCAGATGGGGAACTGCTTGGGCTCGAGGCCCTCGTGGACCTGCTGCATCAGCGTGCGGTAGACCTCCGGCGGCGGATACCAGACGCCGGTGTAACGGATGCGCTCCGGCTCGTCGTAGCCCATCCAGATCGCGCAGACATAGTAGGGGGTGTCGCCGATGAACCACTGGTCCTTGTCGTCGTCGGTGGTTCCGGTCTTGCCCGCCACGGGGAAGCTCGCCGAGTTCCAGGGGGCGCGCCCGCCCGTTCCATGCGGTCCAGTCGTGACCCGCTGCATCAGGCGGTTGATGATCGTGGCCGTCTCAGGGGTGATGACGCGGCGGGGGGTGGTGTCCCGCTCGAGGATGGGGTTGCCGTCCGCGTCAAGCACGCGGGTGTAGGCGTAGGGACGGGTGAAATAGCCGCCGTTGGCGAAAATCTGGTAGGCGCCCGCCATTTCCAGCGGAGAAACGCCGTCGGTCAGGCCGCCGAGCGCCATCGGGAAGACGTCGATATCCGATTTGATGCCGCTGTCGGTGACCTTGCGGTCGACGAGGGAATACATGTCGAGCTTCTCGGTGAGGAAGTCAAAGGAGGTTTTGGGGCCGATCTGCTGAATCAGCTTATAGGGGACGGTGTTGGTGGAGCGCTGAAGCGCCTCGTCGACCGTGATGGGGCCGAGGTAGCCGGAATAGTGGTTGACGAGGGTATGGGTGCCGAGGTCGACCGGGCCGTCGTCGATTTTGGTGGACCAGGTGACCACGTCCCGTTCGACCGCCTGCAAATAGGCGGAGATCGGCTTGATCGACGAACCGCACTGGCGGTAGGCGTCGGTCGCGCGGTTAAATTCACGCATGCCGCGTTTTTCGCCGATGCCGCCCGCGAGGGCGATGATCTTGCCGTTCGGGTCGAGGATGGCGGCGGCCGACTGGGGATATTCGCCCTCGTTGGTGACGGTCGGGAAGTTCTTGACGTCGCTGTAGAAGTTGGTGACGATGTCCTGCACCCGCTCGTCGACGGTCGTATAGATCCGCAGACCGCCGCTTGTGACCATCTGCTGGGCGACCTGGTTGGTGTAGCCGTACTGCTCCATCAGATCGTCGATGACCTGATCGATCACATAGTCGGTAAAATAGCTGTAGACAGGGTTGACGCGGGAGGCGGCGAACTCGGTCTTGAATTCAAGCTTTTCGTTGAGCGCCTCCTCGTACTCCTTGTCGGTGAGGTAGCCCTGCTCGTGCATCGCGAAGAGGATGTTCTCCTGGCGGCGTTTGTTCGCCTCGGGATGGGCCAGCGGGTTATAGGCGCCGGGCGCGTTGGTGATGCCGATGATCGACGCGGCCTCGGCGACCGACAGCTCGCTGACGTCCTTGCCGAAATAGGTGTTCGCGGCGGCCTGCACGCCGTAGGCGCCGTTGTTGAAGTAGATGGTGTTCAGATAGGCCTCCAGGATCTGGTCCTTGGAGTAGCGTTTTTCCAGGTTGAGGGCGCGGAAGATCTCCTGCACCTTGCGTTCGATACGCACCTCGTTGTCGCCGGTGATGTTTTTGATGAGCTGCTGGTCGATGGTCGAGCCGCCGGCCTGGGTGGGATAGATCGGGATGAACATGTTGACGAACGCGCCGAAGGTGCGCTTCCAGTCGACGCCCTGATGCGTCCAGAAGCGTTGGTCCTCGATGGCGACAACCGCCTCCTGCATGTGCTTGGGGATTTTATCCAGTGAAACCCAAATGCGGTTTTCCGTGGTCTGGAGCTGCTGGAGCACCTTGGGCTCGCCCGTCTCCGGATCGGTTTCCTCGGTGTAGAGGATGGTGGAGTAGCGCAGGTTCAGGTCGCTTAAGCTGATCTCCTCGTCCGAGTTGATATAGCGCAGGATGTAGACGGTCAGCACCGACGCGATGATGCATCCGGTGATGATCCCCACCATAATCAGCGCGGCGATGACCCGCCCGATATTCGCAAGGGTGCCTCGGATGACACCCCCGCCCTTTTTATCTTTGCGAGATCCCAAAACAGAATCCTCCCATCTATCAGGAAAAAGTCACACTCCGGCAGTTTAGCATATCCTATAGTATACCACAATCGAAAGGCAAAGTGTTACGGTTTTTTAAACGAATTTCCGCGAAAAGGCGCGGGAAAGCAACAATTCCATCAATCTGTATATTCTGCCTATACTGTGTCCAAAATATTGTAAACGAATCCGTCTTCCCGGAATCTTGAACGAATCAAAGAGGTGCGTTCTTATGCGCAATGCGATTTTGCTGACTTTGGTGGGGATTGTCGCCGTTTCCCTGCTCACCGTGGGGGTGGTCTACGCCCTGCCCCAGGAATCCCCCGCGGAATTTTCCTCCGGGGCCTCCGCGGAAGCCCTTCCCTCGGAGGACACCTCCGGCTATCCTTACCTGCTGCGCAGCTACGACGGCAAGCTGGCGGTGTTTACCGACGACCTCGTGGAGCCGGACCTCGTGTTCGACGTCTACGTGCGCACCCTGCCCGAGTACGATCAGCAGCAGCTGGAACGCGGGGTGCGCGTCAAGGATTACGACAAGCTGACCGCGCTCATCGAGGACTATATCAGCTGAAGAATCGATGCGGGGCTTCCCCCTTTTTCCGCCGCTCCTTTATAAGAGTGGCGGAAAAAGGGGATTTTTATGCGAAAGTGCACGGCCATCTTTGCGCCGCCGTCTCCGCGCCGGTGGGCGGAGGATTTTCGTAGGGACGGAAGGATCACGGTCAAGGCCAAGGATTTGGAGGAAAAAGGAAGCGGTTGAGAGGGAAAGGGCGTTGTTACGGTTCTGTCATTTTTCCCGGGAGGCTGTAACCGAATTGTAACCGCTTTGTAATCAAAAAAGGCGGAATCGGAACCCCTCCGGGGATATAATAAATACAGGGTAAGGGCTCTGGTAAAGCCTCCTCCTGAAAAATCAGTTTTAAAATGGCGTCGGGTCTGATCAGCCCGGAAATCTCTCTCTAATCTGCCTGAAGCGGCTGCGCATGCAGCCGCTTTTTATTTTGTTTTCGCGCCGGCGCACGGGAAAAAGAGCCAGCCGGGCGACTGGCTCTTTTTCGCTTATTTGCGGAAATTTTCATAGATCAGCCGCAGCCCGTCGAGGGTGAGGGTGCGGTCGATCGCGTGGAAGACGCCCGTTTCATCCCCGATCAGCCGCGCGAGACCGCCGGTCGCGACGACCTTTACGTCGTCGCCCAGCTCCGCCTTCATCCGCGACACGATGCTGCTCACCGCGCCCACATAGCCGTATACCGCGCCAGCCTGGAGGCTTGCCACGGTGTTGCGCCCGATGACACGCCCCGGCGCAACCAACTCGACGCGGGGGAGCTTGGCGGTCTTGGTGAACAGCGCCTCCATCGAGATGCGGATGCCGGGGAAGATCGCGCCGCCGAGGTAGGCGCCCCGCGCGTCGACCGCGTCGAAGGTGGTCGCGGTGCCGAAATCGACCACGATCAACGGGCCGCCGTACTTGTGGAAGCCGCCGACCGCCGCGACCAGCCGGTCCGCGCCGACCTCCTTCGGCTGCTCGTAGCGGTTCTCGATTTGAAAGGGGAGGTTGTCCCCCGCCACGAGCGGGACTTTGCCGTAGAAGTATTTTTTAACCGCGTTGCTGATTGAATACATCACCTGCGGCACGACCGAGGTAATGACCACGTCCTCGATTTCCCTGCGGTCAAAGTCGTTTTCACGGAAAAACTGGGAGGTGAAGAGCCCCACCTCGTCGGAGGTGATGTCCCGGTTGGTCCCCAGCCGGAATGAGCCCGCGAGCCGCTCCCCGTCGAATATGCCGAATTCCATGTTGGTGTTTCCGATATCAATTGCAAGCAGCATCCTGTTTCCTCCGTCCTCCGGGCGCGCCCGGCGTAAAGACGGCGGCCGAGCCGTCTTTTCTCAAACCAGTATAAGGCAGGGGAGAGCGTTCGTCAACGAAAACTTTTTGCCCCGCGCGGGAAGAATTTATGCAAAGGTTCTTGACGTTTTTCGTGCGGGATGCTATACTATTTAGGCATCAGCTGCTAGTATGGCTCAGTTGGTAGAGCAGCGCATTCGTAATGCGCAGGCCGTCGGTTCGAGTCCGACTACTAGCTCCAGGAAAACCCGCAAGGCAAGACGCCTTGCGGGTTTTCTGCTTTTTCGTTCCCTCTCCGCGGGGCTGGATTTGTCGTTCATCTCCTCCGAAGCTCACGCCGCGCAGCCCTGCGCGATAAATCGGGACAGGAACCCATTGCCAAACACTGTTATCGGCCCCGGACGGCAACCCGCCGCCCGGGGCCTTTTTCGGCGGATTTGCCCGGGGGGACCCCGGCCCGGGCGCGCCCGACCGGCGGCAGGGATGATTTCCCAGTACCGGAAAATGTCGAAAAAGGGGTTGACAAACGCCGAAAGTGGTATTATTATAACAATACCACATGAGCTTAATATACATATAAATTTTTATTAATTTAAGATTTAAACACATTATGCACAATATGGATATATCAAAATATGACCATATGGAGGCGGAGAGATGTCCTTTGTATCGACCGGTGAGATGACGCGAAAAGCCCAACGGGAGGGCTATGCGGTCCCCGCGTTCAACGCGGAGAATCTGGAGATGGCGCAGGCGATTATCCAGGCGGCCAGCCGGGAGGGCTCCCCGGTCATCCTGCAGACCACTCTGCCGACTGCGCGCTACTGGGGGATGGAAGAGGCGGTCGCCGTGACCGCCTCGCTGGCCCAGGAGGCGCCGGTGCCGGTGGCGCTCCATCTCGACCACAGCAATTCCTTTGACGAGGTGATGCGCGCCGCGCGGGCGGGCTACACCTCGCTGATGTTCGACGGGTCGGCGATGTCCTATGAGGAAAACCTCCGCCTGACCGGACGGGTGGTGGAGGCCGTGCGTCCGATGGGCCTCACGGTGGAGGCGGAGCTCGGGCGGGTCGGCGGCAAGGAGGATTCCGCCGCGGCTCCAGAGGCCGCCCTCACCGACCCGGAAGAGGCGCGGGCGTTCGCGGAAGAGACGGGCGTCGGGCTCTTCGCCCCCGCGATCGGCACGGCGCACGGGTTCTACAAGGGGGAGCCGAGGCTGGATTTCGCGCTGCTGGGTGAGATCCGCGGACTGGTTTCCGTCCCGCTCGTCCTGCACGGGGGCTCGGGGCTCCCGGACGGGATGATCCGCCGGGCGATCGGGCTGGGCATCGCGAAAGTCAACTTCGCCACCGAGCTGCGCGCCGCCATGACCGCGGCCGTGTGGGAAACGATGGAGGGGGACCGGGAGGTCATCGACCCCAAAAAATACCTCGGCCGGGGCCGGGAGGCCGTGGAACGGCTGTGCGTCGAAAAAATCCGCCTGTGCGGTTCAAACGGGCGGGCGTAGCGGATCGGGGCAGAGACAGAAGAGAAGGGAGCTGGAATC
Organism: Anaerotruncus sp.; assembly: GCF_057433415.1. Taxonomy (NCBI): domain Bacteria; kingdom Bacillati; phylum Bacillota; class Clostridia; order Eubacteriales; family Oscillospiraceae; genus Anaerotruncus; species Anaerotruncus sp. The sequence goes on from NZ_DBMDHH010000004.1 coordinate 47,031, forward strand.
GGCGTGAATCACAAGGAAACGGGAACCCAGTACAAATATGAGGAGCTCTACGACGCCCTCGTGGAAAAGATGAATTCCGGCTGCTGGAAGCCGCACGACAAGATTTTGCCCGAACGGGAGCTGTGCGCGCAGTACGGGGTCAGCCGCATCACCGTGCGGGACACCCTCAAGCGGCTGGAGGAGGACGGGTACATCTACCGCAAGCAGGGCCGCGGCACCTTTGTGGCGGTGCGGCAGATCGAGCAGAAGCTCACCAAGCTCTACAGCCTGCGGGAGGAGTTCGCCGCCAAGGGGATTCCCCACACCAACCGGATCCTCTCCTTCGAGACCGTCACAGCGGACGAGGCGCTGGCACGCAGCCTGCTGATCTCGCCCGGGGACCGGGTGTACAAGCTGGTGCGCTGCCTCTATGCGCGCAGCCAGCCCTACACGGTGGAGACCTCCTTCATCCCGGCGGCGGTCTATCCCGGCATGACGCGGGAGCTGATCCGGGAGCACGGGCTGTACGGGTCGATGCAGACCTACAACATCATCCCCCAGCGCGCGGTCGAAAAGCTGCGGCTCGTCCAGGTTTCCGCCGAGGACGCGGAGCTGCTCCTCATCAAGCCGAAGGAGAGCGCCATCCAGATTGAGCGGACGACCTTCAGCGGGGAGCGGTGCATCGAGTATACGATCAACATCATCAAGGGGGATTTTTTCGTCTACACGGTGGAACTGAAGTAACGTTGATCCGGGAGGAACAAAATGAACTATTACCTGAGCGTGGACGGCGGCGGGACCAAGACAGATTTCCTGCTGACCGACCGGGCGGGGCGCCCGGTGGCCCGCCGCAGGCTGGGCGGCTGCACCTACTCCTACATCGGGCAGGAGGGCGTGTGCGAGCTGCTCGAGGAGGGCGCGCGGCTCCTGCTGCGGGACGCGGCGGCCGGGGAGGACGAGGTGGCGTGCGCGGTCTGGGGAATCCCCTGCTACGGGGAGGACCGGGCGTTCGACGGCTATGTGTCCCGGCGGCTCCCCCGCGTCCTGCCCTGCGCGCACAGGCTCTGCAACGACGTCGAGCTGGGGCTCGCCGGTTCGCTGCTGCTGGGGCCGGGGGTGCATGTCGTGGCGGGCACGGGCGCGATCGCGATGGGACGGGATCCCGGCGGGAAAACCGCGCGCGCGAACGGCTGGCACGAATTCTTTTCGGACGAAGGCTCCGCCTACTGGCTCGGACGGCAGGCGCTGGCGCTCTTCGCGCAGCAGGCGGACCGCCGCAGGGAACGCGGGCCGCTCTACGAGCTGCTCCGGGCCGAGTGGGGGCTGGAATCGGATTACGAGGTGATCCGCTATTACCGCGAAAACCTGGAGAACCGGCGGGAACGGATCGCGGCGGTGCAGAAGCTGCTCTGCCGCGCCGCCGAGGCCGGGGACCGGGACGCCGCGCGGCTCTACGAACAGGCGGCGCGGGCCCTCGCGCGGACGGCCGGCGGCGTGCTGCGGCAGCTGGATTTCCCGGAGGGGGAGCCGGTGCGCGTCTCCTACTACGGCGGCGTCTACCGGGCGGGAGCGCGGATCCTCGCGCCGTTCGGGCGGCTGCTCGGAGAAATGGGCGCGGTCCTCACGCCGCCGGCGCTGCCGCCGCTGTGCGGGGGCGTGCTGCTGGCCGCGCAGGCGGACGGGCGCGATGATCCCGCGGAGATCGCGGAGACCCTCAAGAGCTTTGAAGAAATGGAGCGGAAATGATGTTTACAATCGAACAGGAAATCTTTTCGCAGGACCGCGCCCTCGGGCGGACGGCGCGGTATTTGCAGGAATATGCCGGCGGCATCCGCGCGGCGCTCCGGGAGGACCGGCCGGAAAAGCTCGTCTTTCTGGGCTGCGGCTCGAGCTACATGCTCGCCGCCGGGGCGGCGCACCTCTTCTCCGTGCGGGGCGGGACGCAGGCGGTCGCGCTCGCGGGCGGCGAGGTGATGCTCGCCCCCGGCCGTTACGCCGGGCTCTTTGAGGGGGCGCTTGTGCTCCCGCTCTCCCGCTCGGGGGAGACGAGCGAGGTGCTGCTCGCGCTGGAGCGGATGAAGCAGCGGGCGCGCTTCCGGACGCTGGGGATCACCATGAAGGCGGACAGCAGCCTGCGCGGGCGGACCGACCTGCTGCTCGAGCTGCCCTGGGCGTTCGACGAGAGCGTCTGCCAGACGCGCACCGTCACCAACCTCTACGCGGCCCTGCTGGAGCTCTTCACGGTGTACAGCGGCGACGAAAGCCTCCGGGAGAGCCTTGGGCGGGCGGTCGAGGGCCAGGGGGCGTGGATTTCCGGCCACAGCGGCGACTGCCGGCGGATCGCCTCCGTCGGCTGGGACAACGTCACGGTCCTGGCGGACGGCGAACTCTGCGGGATCGCCAAGGAGGGCGCGCTCGCCTTCACCGAGGTCTGCATGCTGCGGGGGGAATACTTCCGCCTGCTTGACTACCGGCACGGCCCGATCGTCGTGGCGGACGGCAAAAAGCTCGTCATCGCCGCGATGGGACCGTGGGAGGAGAGCTACCAGAAGCAGATGGTGGCGGATATCCGCAAACGCGGCGCCGCCGTGGCCGCGCTGGGCGCGCAGGAGGAGAACATCTGGGGCGCGGATTTCTATTTCCCCGTGCGGGGGATCGCGGACTACGCCGCGTGGGGCCTGCCGTTCATCGCGCTCTGCCAGATGATCGCCTTCTATAAGGCGGTGGAACGGGGCCACAACCCCGACATGCCCGACGGGCTGGATCCCTACATTTCGCTGGACTAGGCCGTGTGAAACGGCGCGGCGCTTGTGGAAGAGAGGAAGCCGATGAAAAAGTATGTACAGCTCTATCTGGGCGGGCCCGGGGGACGGGCGGTTTCGGAGGAGGCCATGCGCGCGGCGCTGGACCCGATGGAACGCGCGGAGTCGTTTGCCGGCGTGATCGCCGGCTGGACCGTCCGGCCGGAGCCCTATCGGTGGCTGCGCCGTTTCACACGGGAGCGGGGGCTGAAGCTCTATCTCTGGCTCCCGGTCCTCTCGGAGTTCGGGGAGCTGCGCCCCTTCCGGGGCGTCGAGGGGTTCGGCGGAAAGCCGCTCGGCGGCGCGCGCTTCGACGGCGACGAGACGTTCGATTTCTGCTGTCCCACCCGGCGGGACACCGGGCGGTTCCTGCTGGAAATCTATGAGGAACGGTTCGCTTGGGCGGAGTTCGACGGGGTGTTCCTCGACCGCATCCGCTTTCCTGCCCCCTCGGCGGGGCCGCAGGCGCTCTTTTCCTGCCTCTGCCCCGCCTGCCGGGAGGCTTACGGGGCGGCGGGGCTGACGGAGGAGATGCTGCGTGCGTGCCGCGACCGCCTGCGGGCGGAGGAAAAGCCGCTCGGGATCGAAAGCCGCCGGGAGGGGCGCTACCGCTTTGCCGACCCGGCGTTCGCGGCCTATCTCGACTGTCGCGCCGGACTGGTCACCGCCCTCGCGGGGCGGCTGGCCGACTGGTTCCACGAGCGTGGGCTCGCGGTCGGGCTCGATCTCTTTTCGCCGCTGCTCGCGCCCTTTGTGGGGCAGGACTACGGGGCACTCTCCAAGAAGGCGGACTTTGTAAAGCCGATGCTCTACCGCTATACCGACACGCCCGCCGGGATCTTCTACGAGCTGCGGGGGATCGCCCGCGCGTTCGCGCCCGCAGGACGGGAGGAGGCCTACTTCCGCGCGCTCTGCGAAGCGGCGGGGGCGCGGCCCGAAGAGGGCGGCGGGGCGTGCTATTCCGCCGAGCTCGCTGCGGCGCGGGCGCTCTGCGCCTGCGAGGTGCTCGCGGGGATGGAGCTGCACACGGTCCCCGGGAGGCCGCCCGTCACGGCCGGCCAGGTCGGGGACAGCGTGAGGCGCGCGGCGCGCGGCGGCGCGGCGGGCGCGGTGGCCTCGTGGAACCTGCTGGCCGCGCCGGAGGAGACGGTCCGCGCCTTCGCGGAGATGCCAAAGGAGAAATGACCATGAAGCATACACTGGAATTCCGGGAAATCTGCAAATCCTTCGCGGGCGTCCGGGTGCTCGACCGGGTGAGTTTTTCCGTGGAGGGGGGCGAGGTGCTCGCGCTCGTGGGGGAGAACGGCGCCGGAAAGTCCACCCTGCTGAAAATCCTCAACGGCGACTACCAGCAGACGTCCGGAAGCTACCTGCTCGACGGGCAGGAGCGGCATTTTTCCAGCCCGCAGGAGGCGATCGCCGCCGGCATCGGGCTGATCTACCAGGAACGCCAGATGTTCCCCGACCTGAGCGTGGCGGAGAACATCTTTGTCGGCAACCTGCCCATCAGGGGCGGGCGGGTCGACTTTCCCGCCCTCAACCGGATGGCGCGGGAGCTGATCGCGGAATTCGGGCTGCCGCTGCGCCCGGGGGACAAGGTCCGGGACCTTTCGGTGGCGATGCAGCAGATGGTGGAGATCATGAAGGCCTACTCCCGGCGGCCCAAGGTGCTCGCCTTTGACGAGCCGACCGCCTGCCTTTCGGACAAGGAGGCGCAGGTGCTCTTCACGCTGATCGACCGGCTGCGGGAAAAGGGGCTCATCGTCATCTACGTCTCCCACCGCATGAACGAGATCTTCCGGCTCGCAAGCAAGATCGTCGTGCTCAAGGACGGGGAGTTCATCGCGGAGCACCGGGCCGCCGACACCGACGAAAACCGCCTGGTGAGCGAAATGGTCGGCCGTCCGGTGGGCGGCATGTTCAGCGGGCTCGTGCGCGCCGAACCGTCGGGGGAGGAGATCCTCCGGGTGCGGGGGCTCACCGGCAGAGGCTTTGCCGACGTCGGCTTCTCGCTGCGGCGGGGGGAGATCCTCGGGTTCTTCGGGCTTGTGGGCGCGGGGCGCACCGAGGTGATGCTCGCGCTCTTCGGGGCGGTCCCGGCCGAGGCGGGCGAGATCGAGCTGCGGGGGAAGCCCTGCCGCATCCGCCGCACGCGCGACGCGATCGACCAGAAGATCGCCTACTGCCCCGAGGACCGCAAGCAGCAGGGGATCCTCCCGCTGCGGCCGGTGAGGGACAACATCAGCGTCGTGGTGCTCCGCGGGCTGTGCAGGGGGCCGTTCATCAGCAGCCGGCGGGAAAACGCCTTTGCGAGGGACTATGTGGAGGAGTTCCGGATCAAGACCTCCTCGATTGAAAAGCCGATCTACCAGCTCAGCGGCGGCAACCAGCAGAAGGCGCTGCTCGCCCGCTGGCTCTCCGCCAAGCCGGAGATTCTCATCCTCGACGAGCCGACCAAGGGCATCGACGTGGGGGCGAAGGCGGAGATTTACCGGATGATCTGCGACGTCGCGGCGCAGGGGGTGGCGGTGATCCTCGTCTCCTCCGAGCTGCCCGAGATCATCGGCCTGAGCGACCGCATCGTCGTGATGCGCAACCAGCGGGTGGCCGGGGAGCTCGACGGGCGCACCGCCACCGAGGAGCAGGTGCTGCGGTACGCAATGCTGGATAACAGGGAGGGAACCACTTGAAAGAGTCGAAACTGCGGGAGATGAGCAGGCGGGCGCTGTCCTCCAATCTGCTGGGGCTGTTCGTCGTCCTCATCCTGATGTGCGTCGTCTTTACCATTCTGAAGCCCGGCTTTCTCACCGGGAAAAATCTGCTGAACATCCTGACCGCCGCGTCGCTGAGCGGACTGATCGCCATCGGCGAATCCTACCTCATCATAGCGGGCCAGATTGACCTTTCCCCCGGCGCGATCGCGGCGTTCGCGGGCGTCTTTTCCGCGCTGCTCGCCCAGCGGGGGATGCCGATCCTGCTGATCATCCTGATCACGGTGGCGGTGGGCGCGCTCTTCGGCGCGGTCAGCGCCTTCCAGGTGAACGCGCTGAAGATCCAGCCGTTCATCGCGACCCTCGCGGTCATGTCGATCGCGCGCGGGCTGGCCTACATCATCTGCGCGGGCAAGCCCGTCTTCATCAGCCACAACACCTATATCAAAATCGGCATCACCCGCATATTGGGGATCCCGCTGCCGGTGATCATCCTCGTGGTGATGTTCCTCGTCTGGGGCGTCGCGCTTTCCAAGACCCGCTTCGGCCGCAACGTCTACGCGGTGGGTGGGAACCCGGCCGCCGCCCGGCTGGCGGGCATCAACGCCGATGCGGTCAAGCGCGGACTGTTCATCCTCTCCTCCTGCCTCGCGTCGCTGGGGGGGATCATCCTGGCCTCCCGCATGAACACCGGGCAGCCGGGCGCGGCGAGCGACGTCGACTTCGACGCGATCACCGCCTCGGTGCTGGGCGGCATCGCGATGACCGGCGGGACCGGCTCGCTCAGCGGGACCTTTTTGGGGGTGCTGATCCTCCAGGGCTTCAACAACGGCCTGCTGCTGCTCAACGTCTCCACCTTCTGGCAGGACGTTGCGCGCGGCCTGCTGATGATGTTTGCACTGACCTTCGACTTCTATAGAAAGCAGCGAAGGGAGGGGTAGCCCCATCCGATGTTCCCGCGAGGGATGACGATCAGATTCGTATTTTAAAACCCGATGTGGAAAGGAGAACGTAATGAAAAGAAAGCTCACCGCACTGCTCTTGACCCTCCTGATGGTGCTCGCCCTACCGGCATGCTCGTCCGCGCAGCCCGAACCGGCCGCTCCCGAGGCCCCGCCCGCCAGCGCGGCTGACCCGGCCGGGGAAACCCCCGCGCCCGCCGAGACGCCCGCTTCCGGGGAGAAGATCAAGATCGCCGCGATCTACCGCGACATGACCCAGTCCTGGTTCATCCAGGAGGCGGCCGCCGCGACCGCCACGGCCGAGGAGCTCGGCATGGAGCCGCTCATCGTGGGCGATTCGAAGGAGGACCCCTCCGTCTACGTCAACGTGCTGGACAACGTCCTCTCGCAGGACATCCAGGGGCTTATCGTCAACATCTGCGACCAGCAGCTGAGCAAGATGACCGTGGACAAGTGCGCCGAGGCGGGCATCCCCGTCGTGGCGGTCGACGTCCCGCTCATCGACGACGCGGGCAACTACCTCGCGCCCGCCATCGAGCTCGACTCCTACCTCTCGGGCAAGACGATGGGTGAATGGCTGGCCGACTACATCGGCAAAAACGAGCTGATGACCGAGCCGGAGACCACCGGCATGATGATCCTCGCGATGGAGAAGGTCACAAGCTGCGTGCCGCGCTCCGACGGGCAGTACGACGCCTTCAAGGCGGCGTTCCCCGAGTTCCCCGAGGGGAACATCATCCGCATCGACTATGGCGGCGGCTCGTCCGACGAGGGCTACAACGCGGCCGCGGCCACCATCACCGCCAACCCCCAGATCAAGCGCTGGTTTGTGACCGCGGCCAACGACGAGGGCGCGCAGGGCGCGACCCGCGCGCTCGAGCAGGCGGGCCTCGACAAGGACGCCGTCGTGATCGGCCTGGGCGGCTACCACGCGAAGGACGAGTTCCGCAAGGACTACTCCTGCTTCATCGCCTCCGCCTACATCCAGGCGTCGGTGCCCGGACAGGAGTCGGTGAAGGCGCTCTATGAGAAGATCGCCAACGGCACGCCCATCTTTGAGGAGTACAAGACGGATAAGGCCTACGGCGTCTATCCGTTCAGCGCGGTCATGGTGACGGCGGAAAACTTTGAAGAGATCATGGGCGAGGATGCAAAATAACGCGACGCCCCCAAAAAAAGGAGGGCCCGCGGGGACAGACCGTCCCCGCGGGCCCTCCTTTTTGCCCGGTCCGCTCAGGAGCCGCCGAAGAGCTCCTCCTCGACGGCGGCGCAGAGCGCGTGGTAGATGGGAAGGTGCAGCTCCTGCACCTTGAAGGTCTCGGATTCGTCCACGCAGACGGCGACGTCGGCCAGCGCGGCGTTCTGCCGGTTGCGGCCGCCCATCAGCAGGATGGAGGGGATGCCGACGGCCTTCGCCGTGCGCAGGGCGTGGAGCACGTTGACCGACGCCCCCGAGGTCGTGATGCCAAGCAGCAGGTCGCCGGGGCGCGCGTAGGAGAAGACCTGCTGGGCGAAGGCCATGTCGGGCGCGACGTCGTTGCCGTAGGCGGTGACCAGCCCGCTCTGGCTGACCAGGGAGATCGCGGGCAGGCCCTGCTGGAGGTGCCCCACGAGGTAGGCGCTTTCGCTCCCGAGCGCCTCCTCGAACCGCCGGCTCTGCGCCGCGGTCAGGGGGCGGGGAAGGAGGAACCCCTTCATAAGCTCGCCGACGATATGCTCGCTGTCGGCCGCGCTGCCGCCGTTGCCGCAGACGAGCAGCTTGCCGCCCGACGTGAAGCAGCCGTGCAGCAGCGTGAAGGCGCCGAGGACCTCCCGTTCGCAGCAGGAGAGGGGGTAGCGGGCGAAGAGGGTGTCGAGGATCTGCCTGGTGCTGTCTTTCAAGATGGCTCCGCTCCTTTATGTTAAACTACTTTTACATATATAGTATACAGAAGTTTGTGGATTGTCAACGGGAAACGGCAAAAAGAATTGTAATTCTATCCATAAATCCTGAAAATATGTTGACTGTCCGTTGGGAGTATGCTAAAACTAGAAACATAAGTAAAGTATATTTACAAAAATGGTTACGAATCCGACGGTCCGGTCTTATGATGGTTCAGGATGCCCGCCGCGAACCGCGGCGGGCATATGAAATAAGTATGTAAAAGGAGCGTAAAAGGATGAAAAAGATGAAAAAGCTGTTGGCAGTCATGTTGGCGCTGGCCCTGATGGCGGGCCTCGCGGCCTGCGGAGGGAGCCCGGCCCCCGCCCCCGCCGCCCCCGCCGGAGACGCGGCGGCCCCTGCCGAGAGCGCGGCACCCGCCGAGGAGCCCGCGAAGGCCCTGAAGATCGGCGTATCCCTCGACACGATCGACTCGGACTTCTGGGTCTCCACAATCGACAACATGAACGAGGCCGCCGCGGCGGCGGGCGCCGAAGTGATTCAGCGCCTCTGCGAGGGCGACGCGAACAAGCAGAACCAGCAAATCGAGGACCTGATCGCGCAGGGCTGCGACGCGATCCTCTGCGGCGCGCGCGACGGCGGCGCCATCGTGGCGGCCGTCAAGAAGTGCAACGAGGCGGGCGTGCCGATCATCATGGTCAGCCGCGCGGTGATGGGCGACGAGGCGCTGCCGAGCCTGCAGGTCCTCGTGGACAACATCTCCCTGGCCTCCGGGTCGGTCGAGTGGGTTGCCCAGAAGGCCCAGGAGGAGGGCAAGAAGTACAAGGCGGTTCTGCTCGTCGGCAGCCTCGGCGACCAGAATGCGCTCGAGCGCCAGCAGGGCCACAAGGAGGCCCTGGAGAAATATCCCGACTGCTTCGAGATCGTCGCGGAGATCCCCACCGACTGGAAGGTCGACCAGGCGTACGCGGGACTCCAGAACGCCTTTGAGAAGGACCCGGACATCAACCTGATCATCACCCCGTCCGACGCGATGCTCACCACCATCCAGAGCGTGCTTGAGCCCCTCGGCAAATGGGTGCCGGCTTCCGATCCCAACCATGTGCGCATCGTCACCTTCGACGGCGACTCCACCTTCGCGAAGATGATGGAAGAGGGCTATGTCGACTGCGGCGCGGTCAACGACACGCGGTTCATGGGCGCGGAGAGCATGAACTGGGCGATCAAGCTCGCGAACGGCGAGAAGCCGGCCGAGCTCAACGCCCTCGACCCCGGCATCGTGGCCACGCTGGACAACTGGGCCGACGTGAAGGGCGACATCTGGGGCTACGTGGCCTACTCCTCCAAGTAAGCGCCTCCCGGCCGGGGGAGTCCCCGGCGCAGACCGGTAAATGTTTTTGCAATCCGTCCGGCGCCGCTCCCGCGCGGCGCGGCGCCGGACGGACGAATATCCGCCAGAGGTTAGGAGAATGGTTATGAGCTTAAAAGAGACGTTTGACAAAAAGCGCGTGGCAGGCCGGCTGCTGGGGTCCCCCATCCTGCTGGTCATCATCGCCATGGCTGTGCTGTCGGCGGCCTTTGTCCCCAACTTCGCAACCCTGTACAACCTCAAGAACCTGCTGCTGCAGACCTGCGATCTCCTGATCATCTCGCTGGGCGTGACTTTCACGGTGCTCAACGGCGGCCTCGACTTCTCCTCCACGTCGGTGCTCGCGCTCTCGAGCGTGGTGGGGGCGTACATCATGGCGCTCTCCCCCCTCAAGGGGACGGGGCTTTCCATCCTGCTGGCGATCGTCGTGATGGTCGCCATCGGCGCGGCGGTGGGCGCGATTAACGGGTTCTCCGTCGTGAAGCTGAAGATGCCTTCCTTTATCGTCACCCTTTCGACGCAGCTCTTCTTCAGCGGGATGGCGATCTACTTCACCAGCAAGGTCACCGACAAGGCGTCCATCATGGGGCTGCCCTCCGCCTTTTACCGCATCGGCGGCGAGAAGGCGTTCTTCCTGCCGATCGTCATCGCGGCGGCGGTCTTCCTCGTCTCCCACTGGCTCATGACCCGGACGATCTTCGGCCGGCATGTGCTGCTGGTGGGGACCAACCCGAAATCCTGCCACATCTCGGGCATCAACGTCAAGCGGGTCGTGTTTTTGCTCTTCCTGCTCAGCGGGATCTACGCGGGCGCGGCCAGCGTGGTGCTGACCGCGCGCAACCAGGCGGGCATCTCCAGCCTGGGCGACAAGATGTTCATCGACATCATGTCCAGCATCATCATCGGCGGCACGAGCATCTTCGGCGGCTCGGGCGGCGCGAAGCACACCCTCTACGGCGTCATCTTCATCACGATGCTCAGCAATGTGATGAACCTGCTGGGTATGGACTGGTATGTGCTCAGCCTCGTCAAGGGGTTCATCGTGATCATAGCGGCGCTGGCCGATATCCTTTCCAACCGAAGGAAAAACTACGCCGCGGCGGCCGCCTGATGGGCGCCGCGGAATCCAATATAGGAGGTCGTCGGTCTGTGAGCAGTCAACCGCTGTTGCAGCTGGACAATATCCATAAGAGCTTTTACGGCGCGGAAGTCCTCCACGGCGTGAACCTGGATCTCTGCCCCGGGGAAGTGCTGGGGCTCGTGGGGGAGAACGGCGCGGGAAAATCCACGCTGATGTCGATCCTGGGCGGGGTCTACGGGTTCGACTCCGGGACGATGCGCCTCGGCGGGGAAGTCTACACGCCCGCCACCCCAAACGACGCGACCCGCGCGGGCATCGCCTTCATCCGCCAGGAGTTCAGCCTCTTCTCCAACCTGACGGTGGCGGAGAACCTCTTTGTGGACCGCTTCCCCCGCAGGGGGCTGTCGGTCGACAACAAAAAGATGGAGGAGCGCGCGCAGGTCTACATCGACCTGTTCCGCCTGGACATCTCCCCCCGCACCAGGGTGGAGAGCCTGCCCATGGGCGTGCGGCAGATCGTTGAAATCTCCAAGGCGCTCGAAAAGGACGCGAAGATCATCATCTTCGACGAGCCCACCACCTCCCTCTCCCCCAAGGAGAAGGAGGAGCTCTTCGAGGTCATCGGGGGGCTGAAGGCGCGGGGCGTCTCGATCATCTACATCTCGCACATCCTCGAGGATGTGATGCGCCTGTGCGACCGCACCACCGTCCTGCGGGACGGCAACTCGGTGGGCACCTTCCAGAACAGCGCGCTGGACAAACGGGAGATCATCCGGCTGATGGTCGGCCGGGAGATGAACCAGGTCTACCCGACGATCGAAAAGGAGATCGGCGAGCCGATCTACGAGGTGCGGGAGTTCGTCCGCAGCGGCAGCAGGTCGCCCGTCTCCCTCGAAATCCGCAGCGGGGAAATCGTGGGCATGTTCGGCCTGATGGGCGCGGGGCGTACCGAGCTGCTGAGCTCCCTCTTCGGCGCCGAACCCTCGGAGGGGGGCGAAATCCTCGTCAGGGGCAAGGCGCTAACCCGTCCCACGCCCACCCGGTGCATCCGTGAGGGGATCGCCTACGTCACCGAAAACCGGCGGCAGGAGGGGCTCATCATGCCCAAGACGATCGAGGAGAACGTCACGATGGTCGTGCTCGACCGGATGACCGGCGCGCTCGGCGTGGTCGACCGGAGCCGGGAGAAAAGGACGGCGCTCGACCTTGTGAAGAAGCTGACCGTCAAGACCTCCGACCCGCAGCGGCAGTTCGTCAAGAACCTTTCGGGCGGCAACCAGCAGAAGGTGGTCATCGCCAAATGGGTGGCCAGCGAACCGAAGGTGTTCTTCATGGACGAACCGACGCGCGGCGTCGACGTGGGCGCGAAGTACGAAATCTACACCTATATCAACGAACTGGCCAGGGAGGGCTGCGGGGTGCTGCTCGTCTCCTCCGAGATGGAGGAGGTCATGGGCATCTGCGACCGGATCCTCGTCATGTACCGGGACCGCATCGTCGCGGATATCCCGAAGGCCGCGTTCGACCAGGAACGGATCATCCAATACGCGCTGGAAGGGGGGATCTCGGATGCCGGCTAACCAGACGGCCGCCGCACGGCGGAGCTCCGGGAATTTCCTGGCCCTTGCGACAAAGTACGGGGTCTATGTCATCTTCCTGCTGGTCGTTGTCTATTTCAGCGTCGTCTGCGACAACTTCCTCTCCCTCTCGAACATCCTGAACATCCTCCAGCAGGCCGCGCCGCTCGGCATCGCGGTGCTCGGGATGGTGTTCGTGCTCTCCACCGCCTCCACCGACATCTCGGTGGGGCAGGTGATGTACGTGACGGGCGTCATCTGCGGGCTGGTGCTCGAAAAGTTCCGCGACAACGGGCTGGCCGGAAACGGCTGGGCGATCCTCGCGGTCTGGCTCGTGGGGCTGTGCATCGGCGCTGTGTTCGGCGCCTTCAACGGCCTGCTGGTCGGCAAATTTGGGATCGTCTCCTTCATCGTCACGCTGGCCACCATGAGCATCGCGCGCGGGCTGGGGCTCATCATCTCCCGCTCCAAGGTCTATTACATGAGCGAGTTGTCCCCCTTCTCCCAGAGCGTCGTCGGCCCCATCCGGTTCCCGGTGGTGGTCATCCTGCAACTCGTGATGGTGCTCATCTTCGCCTTCCTCTACCGCAAGACCCCCTTCGGGCGGCACATCGACGCGGTCGGCAACGACGAGGCCGCGGCCAAGAGCGTCGGCATCAACACGGCGCGGGTCAAGTTCCTCGCCTTCCTGCTCTGCGGCATCACGGCGAGCATCGCCGCGCTGCTGCTGGCCGGCCAGGTGGCGAACGTCTATTCGAGCTTCTCCTACGGCAACGAATTCGTCGTGATCTCGGCGGCGGTGCTCGGCGGCACGAGCCTCTTCGGAGGCAAGGGGAACATCATCCCCGGCGCGCTGATCGGCATCGTGCTGATCCAGACGATCATGAACGGGCTGACGATGCTCAACGCGTCCCCCTACTCCTACACCATCGTCAAGGGCCTCATCATCTTCGTCGCGGTCCTGCTCGACAGCGTGAACTACAAAGGCGAGCTGCGCTGAGCGCAGGCAAACATTACACCCGATAAGGAGTCATGGCATGATGGAAAACCTCTATATCGGCATTGAGATCGGCGCGACCAAGCAGCAGGCCGCGCTGGGCACCGCCGACGGCAGGCTGCTGCACACGATCACCGGGAAGATCCCGCTGCCCCGCGGGGCCCAAGACGTGCTCGACTGGCTGTCCGCTAAGGTCCCCGAGCTGCTGCGGATGGAGGAGCGGTTCGGCGGCAGGGTCCGGTCCCTCGCGGCCGGCTTCGGTGGGGAGATCGAAAGCAGCACGGGCAGGACCCTCAATTCGGTGCAGGTGCCCGGCTGGGAGGACTTCCCGCTGCGCGGGTGGCTGGAAGAGACCTTTTCGATGCCGGCGGAAGTCCTCAACGACACCGTCTCGGGCGGTTTCTCCGAGCTCTACCTCGGCAGGGGGAAGGAGGCCGGCAACGTCTTCTACACCAACATCGGCAGCGGCATCGGCGGTGCCTTCTTCATCGACCGGGTCTACTACGACGGCGTCGGCTACGGCGCGGCCTACTTCGGCAACACCTACATCCCCGACTGGCAGTCGCCCGAGCCGGGGGCGATGACCCGGGTGGAGGAGATCTGCTCCGGGCTCGGGATCGAGCGGCGGCTGCGCCGGCCGGGATATGTCCCCGCGGGCTCGCGGATCATGGAGATGTGCGGGGGGGACCCGGCGGGGATCAGCTGCCGGATGCTGGAGGACGCGGCCCGCGCGGGGGACCCCTTCGCGCTGGAGGAGGTCGACCGGATCGCGAGGAGCTACAGCATCGGGCTGAGCAACGTCCTCACGCTGATGTCCCCCGAGCTGGTCATCATCGGGGGCGGCGTCGCCAAGATGGGCGGCCTGCTCCTCGACCGGGTGCGCGAATACACCGACCGCATCGCGTTCATCTCCTGCCGCGGGCACTACACGATCGAACAGAGCGTGATGATGGACGACGCGGTCATCGCCGGGGCGGTCTACTGCGCGGGGCACCCCGAACTTATCAGGAAAGGAAGCTGTTGATATTCCATGGAGAAGAATGGTATAATTGAGCAGGTCAGGGAGGAAGTTTTTCCCTCCGGAAAGGCCGCGGAGAAGCCACTGGGCAAATACTGCGACCACACCGTCCTGCGGGCGTACACGACCCGGGAGACGGTCAAACAATTCTGCGAGGAGGCCGTCCGCTACGGCGCCGCTTCGGTCTGCGTCAACCCGGTGCACGTGGCCTACGTCCACGAGCTGCTGCGGGGAACCGGGCTCTACACCTGCACCGTCATCGGGTTCCCGCTCGGAGCCAACCGCTCCTGCGTGAAGGCGATGGAGGCGGCGCTCGCCGTTGAGGACGGCGCCGACGAGGTGGACATGGTGATGAACATCGGCGCCCTGCGTGAAAAGGACTACGAGCTCGTCCGCCGGGATATCGCCGGGGTCGTGGCCGCGGCCGCGGGCCGCGCGAAGGTCAAGGTCATCATCGAGACCTGCTACCTCACCGACCGGGAGATCGTCGCGGCGTCGCTGCTCTGCCAGCAGGCGGGCGCGGACTACGTCAAGACCTCGACCGGCTTCGGAACGGACGGCGCGCGGGAGCGGGACGTCCGGCTGATCCGGCAGACGGTCGGGGACACGATGAAAATCAAGGCGTCGACCAATATCAACACCCGCGAGGACGCGGAGCGGATGATCGCCGCCGGCGCAGACCGGCTGGGGACGAGCCGCACGCCGCAGATCGTCACGGGGGACGCCAAGGCCCATTCCGCGTCGATGGATAACCAGCCCCCAAAGCAGGACTGCTGAATTTGTAAAGGTATTTTGTAAAGGTGTTGTGTGAAATGAGGAAAGCGGCAAACAGCAATAAGATCATCAAGCAGGCGAACGAGTATCTGGTGCTGGCAGTGCTGCTGAAAAACGACCCGCTTTCGGTGGAGGAGATCGTGACCCTCTCCCGCCTGAGCCGGCCGACGGTGCTCAACATCCTCAAGGAGCTCGACACCAGGGGCCTCATTTACCGCGCCGGCCTGGGCGAATCGATGGGCGGGCGGCAGCCGATCATGTACACCCTCAACCTCCGCCGCTACTTCGCGGTGGGCGTCGACCTCGAGTACCCGCCGGTGCGCGTCGCCTTTTCCGACCTGCGGGAGAAGGTCCTCTACTCCCAGGAGTGGGACTGCCTGCCGGGGGAGACGATGGAGGACATCGAGGAGAACCTCGTGAACGCGATCCGCGAGGGAATGCGCAGGCTGAACATCGCCACGGAGAACCTGATCGGGATCGGCCTGGGCATCCCCGGACGGGTGGACATCGCCAGGAACCTCGCCGTGCGCATGGACCGCATGGACCACATCTGGCAGGGCGGCGACATCGCCGCCCAACTGTCGATGAAGCTGGGCGTTCCCGTCACCGTGCGCAACGACATCCACCTGCTCGCGGCGGCCGAACGCACCGTGCAGCCCGCGCTGCCCAAGAATTTCCTCTATGTGGCGCGCCGGGTGGGCATCGGCATGGCGGTCTTCCTCAACGGGAAGAGCTACGAGGGCGGCTTCGGCAACTCGGGCTACCTCGGCCACACGGTCCTCGACCCCGAGGGGCCGGCCTGCCGGTGCGGCCAGCGGGGCTGCCTCGAATGCTACGCGACCACCGGCGCGGTGGAAATCAACTATGCGCGGGGGGCGGAGCGCCCCGCGGATTACGACACGATCGTCTCCCGCGCGCAGGAGGGGGAGCCTCTGGCGATGGCCGTCCTCGGGGACGCGGGTGTCAAACTGGCGATGGCGGTCGTCAACGCCATGCTCCTCTACGACATCCAGACCGTCATCATCGAGGACTGCGTTGACGACGGCACCTTTTTCGCGATCGTCCGAGAGAACATCGAAAAGCTGCTGGGCCCCTCGTCCGACATCCAGCCGCGCGTGCTGCGCGGCAAGCTGACGGGCAGGACCTTCGCGCTCGGCGGCTGCTCGATGATCGTCAAAAATTTCTTCAAAGCGCCCCAGCTCAAGGTGGACGGCTGAAGAGCCTTCCGGCAGGACGCCGTCCGCGGGCGGAAAGGACATCCCGATGACTGAATATATTGAAAAGCAGCTGGACTATTTTGTCAACCGCCGCGACCACAAGCGCCTGCGGCGGGAGATTCCCGTCGACCTGACGGATATCCTCGCGGATCCCGCTCTGAGCGACGAGGAGAAGGCGACGCGCGCCCATGCGCGCGTCATGCGAAGCGAAGAGATCGTGGTCTTCCCGTGGGAGCGGATCGCGGGCACGCGGGTGATGCTGCGCCTGCCCGAGTTTCCTCACGGCTCCTACGGGTACCTCGACGGGCGGATCAGCCACATGCTCAACGAGCCGACGATCGGCGGCATCTCCAACAATGTGGCGGAGTACGGCCACGCGATCACGGTCGGGCTCGAGGGCCTGCGCGCCGAGGTGTCCTCCCGGCTCGGGGAGCGCGGGGAGGAGGAAGAGGCGCGCGCGTTCTGGAAGAACCAGCTCCTGCTTATCGACGAGCTGGAGGCGTTCGCCGACCGCATCCGCGACGCGGCGCAGGCGCAGGGCAACGAGACGGTCCGCCGTACCTTCTCCAAGATTCCGCGGCAGGGCGCGGAAAGCTTTTTGGAGGCGCTGCAGTTTCTGAAGTTCCTCAACTTCGCGCTGCGCTATGAGAATCCGACCCATTCTCCGCTCGGGCGGTTCGACCAGTATATGTACCCCTTCTTCGCCGCCGACCGCGCGCGCGGCATGACGAAGGAGGAGGCGCTCGAGCTGGTGGAGGACTTCTTCATCTCCCTCAACCGGGACACCGACATCTATTTCGGCATCCAGCAGGGGGACAGCGGCCAGGCGATGGTGCTCGGCGGCGTAGACGCGCAGGGAAACTGCGCCTATAACGAGCTGAGCGAGCTCTGCATCCGGGCGAGCCTAGAGCTGGCGGTCATCGACCCGAAGATCAACCTGCGGGTGGACAAAAATACGCCGATGGAGGTCTTCCGGCTGGGCAGCCGCCTCACGAAGAAGGGGCTCGGCTTCCCCCAGTACTGCAACGACGACGTCGTCGTCCCGGCGCTGGCCGGCTGGGGCTACGAGCTCGAGGACGCGCGCGACTACGCGGTCGCGGGCTGCTGGGAGTTCGTCATCCCCGGGTACGGCGCGGAGGGGATCAACTACGAGGCGATGCCCTTTGTGAAGCTGGTCAACCGCTGCATGGAGGAGCATCTGGAGGAGTGCGCCGATTTCGACGCGTTCATGGACTGCCTCGAGGGGGAGATGGAGGCGCAGATGGCGAGGATCGACGCCGTCTTCCACAACACCGCCCCGCGCCCCTCGCCGATGCACTCCCTGCTTTCCAAGCAGGCGGTCTCCATAGGGCGCGACATCTCCAAATGCGCGAAGTACAACAATTTCGGCCTGCACGGCCCGGGCATCGCCACGGCGGTCGATTCGCTGGCCGCGATCAAGAAGGTCGTCTACGACGACGGCAGCGTCCTGCCGCACGAGTTGATCGACGCGGTGGCGCGCAACTTCGAGGGGTGGGAGGATCTCCACCACACCCTGCGGTTCGACGCGCCCAAGATGGGCAACGACGACGACCGCGCCGACGGGATCGCCGTGCGGCTGGTCGACATGTACGCCCGCGTGCTCTCCCACTACCGCAACGGGTTCGGCGGCCGCTACCGCCCCGGGACCGGCTCCGCCATGTACTACATGTGGATGTCCGAGGACATGGGGGCCTCCCCCGACGGAAGGCTGCGGGGGGAGCCGCTGCCCGCCAACTATTCTCCCAGCCTCAACGTCCGGCTGAACGGGCCGGTGTCGATGTTCAAGTCATTCTGCAAGCCCGACCTGCGCAAGGTGTGCAACGGCGGGCCGGTGACGCTCGAACTGCACGACAGCGTCTTCCGCAACGAGGAGGCGATCGACAAGGTCGCGATGCTCGTGCGCGCCTTCATCCTGATGGGCGGGCACCAGCTGCAGCTCAACGCCGTCAATTCCGACCTGCTGCGCAAGGCGCAGCGTGAGCCGGAAAACTACCGCAACCTGGTGGTGCGGGTGTGGGGCTGGAGCGGCTACTTCGTCGAACTGAGCCGGGAGTACCAGGACCACATCATCGCCCGCGCCGCGATGACCCTGTGAGGCGGCGGCATGGAGCGGGGACTGGTCTTTGACATCAACGAATTCGCCGTCCACGACGGGCCGGGCATCCGTACGACCGTCTTTCTCAAGGGCTGCCCGCTGCGCTGCAAGTGGTGCCACAACCCCGAGGGGCTCTCCTTTTCGCAGGAGGTCCTGCGCGGGAGCAACGGATGCATCCACTGCGGCGCGTGCGAGGCGGTGTGCCCCAGCCCGGACCACTGCATCCTCTGCGGGAAGTGCATCCGGGCCTGTCCCAAAAACCTGCGGCGGTTCGCGGCCCGGGAGCTTTCCAGCCGGGAGCTGGCGGACATCCTGCTCAAAAACCGCGCCTTCCTCGCGGAAAACGGGGGCGTGACCTTTTCGGGCGGGGAGCCGCTGGCGCAGCCGGGGTTCCTCTTTGAGACGATGGACTTTTTAAAGCCGCTGCACCTCGCGGTGGAGACCTCCGGGCACGTGCCTGCGGAGGTCTTCCGGGAGATGCTCGGGCGGGTGGACCTCGTGATGATGGACGTCAAGCACGCGGACAGCGAAGTGCACCGGGAATATGCCGGCGTGTCGAACGATCGGATCCTCGCAAACCTCGCGCTCTTAAAGGAGAGCGGCCGGCCGTTTATCATCCGCATCCCCGTCATCCCGCAGGTGAACGACAGCGTGGAAAACATGGAGCGCACGGCGGCGCTGCTCAGGGGGGCCGAAGGGCTGGAGCGGCTCGAGCTGCTGCGCTACCACCAGACGGCTGGCGCGAAATACGAGCTGCTCGGGAAGGAATACCCCTTCCGCTACACGCGCGAGACCCCCTCGCTCGAGCCGTTCGCGCGCGTCTTTGAAGAAAACGGCATCCCGGTCTTCATCCCCTGAGGGCCGGGCGCGACGAAAGGGAAAACCGATATGCAGGCATTTTTAAAGGCTTATACCGATATGATCGCCGAGACGATCGCCCGGCTGGACCCCG
>NZ_DBMDHH010000004.1:66476-99817 GCF_057433415.1 Anaerotruncus sp.
CGGTCGACATCCTGACCGAGGCCCACCGGAACGACCGGCAGGTTTTCATCGCCGGCAACGGCGGCAGCGCGGGCACCGCGAACCACTTCTCCTGCGACTTTGGGAAGAACGCGGTGCAGACGCCCGGCGTGCGGCGGTTCCGCATCCAGTCGCTCTCCTCCAACGTGGAGAAGATCACCGCGTTCGGAAACGACATCGCCTTCGACGAGATTTTCTCCCAGCAGATGGAGAATCTCTTCGACCCCGGCGACGTGCTGATCCTCGTGTCCGCGAGCGGCAAGTCCCCCGACCTGATCAAGGCGTGCGAGCACGCCAAACGGAAGCGGTCCCCCATCATCGGGCTGACCGGCTTTGAGGGCGGGCTCGTCAGGGATTACGCGGATGCCAACCTCATCGTCCCGCTGACGAGCTACGAGATGATCGAGGACATCCATTCGATGATCCTGCACCTGTTCGTCTACTACTTCAAAACCCACCCGCAGGTACTTTCTGCCTGACGGCCGCGGAGGGAACAATGCGCGACGAAAATACCATGCTCCGCTATATCGAGGCGGAGCCGGACGATATCAGGCGGATCGTCAGGGACCGGGAACGCTACACCGCCGCGTTTGTGAAGCACTTTTTGAGCCACCCCGTGAAGCGGGTCTACCTGAGCGGGAACGGTTCCCCCCACTCGGTCTGCGTGGTGGCGGGCATGTGCATGGAAAGGCTGCTGGGCGTGGAAGCCAGCAGCTCGTTGCCCGCCGTCCTCAACCGCCACACGCCCTTCAACGCGAACGGCGTCTACCGCCCGGAGGAGATGCTCCTCATCTGCCCGGCGCAGACCGGCCGGACGACGGGCCCGATCGAAAGCGCGCGCCTCGCGCGGGCGGCGGGGATCCCCGTGCTCTGCACGACCCTGTCGCCCGGCGGCGCCCTCGCGCGGGAGTGCGACATCGTCATCGAAAAGCCCACCGGCTTCGAGGAATCCTTCCCCGAGAGCAGGGGACATGTGGCGTCGATGGTGATCCTGCTGCTCTGCGCGGTGGAGGCGGCCCGCGCGCTCGGGCGGCTGGACGCGGACGAATACCGCCGCTGGATGGACGGCTTTGAGCGGCTGCCCGAAAGCTGCGGCCGCGCGGCCGACGCCGCGAAGGCGTGGTACGCCGATCACCGCGGGATGATGCTCGCGGCGGACGCCTACCGCTTCGTGGGGTACGGCCCCTGTTACGGGACGCTCCGGGAGTCCTGCCTGAAGATCCTCGAGACCACCCGCAGACCCTCGATGGCCTACGAGCTGGAGGAGTTCCTCCACGGCAGCGGCTACGGCGTCAAGGAGGGTTCGGTCGTCTTTTTTGTCTGCGCCGAGGACGGCCCCGAGCGGGAACGGGCGCTGGAAATCTACCGGTGGTTTGCGAAAAAGAGCAGAAACTGTGTGCTCGTCTGTTCGGGGCGCACCCCCGGGCGGCAGCCCAACTGGCTGGTCAGCGACTTTCTCGACCTGCCCTTTTTGAGCGCGGTCGAGTATCTCGTCCCCTTCCAGGTGCTGAGCCACCTGACGGCGCGGGAGCTGGGCCTCAGCACCCTGACGCAGGCCTACCCGGAAATTTTCACCGAGCTGCACGCGATCGTGGAGGCTTAAAGAAGGAATCGAAAAAGGAGCGGCGCCCGCGGGCGCCGCTCCTTTTAATCATTGTGTCACTCGGGCGCGCCGGGCTCCGAAAAATGGCGCGAGGCGTTCCGCGCGACCTTCAGGAGCATCTGGGAAAAGATGGCGCGTTCGATATCGGTCAGCCCGGAGGCGAGTTCGTCCATCCAGTCGTCGCCGATTTTTTGGAGAAAGGGGTAGACATCGCGGGCGCGGTCGGTGGGGAGGACGTCGAACGCGCGCCCGTCGCCCGAGACGGCCCGCCGCCGCACATAGCCCTGCGCCTCCAGCCGGGAGAGGGTCTTTGCGACGGTGCTCTTATCCATATCGAGCAGGGCGCAGAACTGGTTCTGTGGCACCCCGCCGGTCTCGCAGGCGATCAGGAGGAAAGGCACCTGCCCGCTTGTGAGCCCGAGCGGCTCGACCCGGCCGTTCAAATACATCTGCGTCTTGCGGTGGACCAGGGAGATCAGCTTGAGGAGGTTGGGCCGCGGGTCGCCGGACATAGGCATCGTCCTTTTCAATCAAGTTTCCAGTGCAACCTTATTTTAATTGCCTCTGCCGGGAAAGTCAAGAAAATAACCGCTTGACAATTAAATTTATCTGGCTTAGAATAGACCAGTCGGAAAGAATAAACAAAAAATAATTGAGATTTTTGGCTTTCTATCGTTGCAAAGCCAACGATCTGGGAGGGGACAAATTGGGAAAGAACCTTGACGTCCGGGAGGACCGGACGGAAGGGGCGGCCGCCGCGGGCGAGCGGCGGGATCTGCCCGCTGAAAACAAGATGGGAGTCATGCCCGTCAACCGCCTGCTCATCTCGATGTCGCTGCCGATGATGGTGTCGATGCTCGTGCAGGCGCTTTACAACATCGTGGACAGCATGTTCGTGGCGCGGCTGAGCGAGAACGCCCTGACCGCCGTCTCGCTGGCCTTCCCGGCGCAGAGCCTGATGATCGCCGTGGGCACCGGCACGGGCGTCGGCATCAACGCCCTGCTCTCCAAAAGTCTGGGGGAGAAGAACTTCGAGCTCGCCAACAAGACCGCCGACAACGGCGTTTTCCTGGCGGTTATGAGCTTTTTGGCGTTCGCGCTGGGCGGGATTTTCCTGACGCGGCCCTTCTTCCTGCTCCAGACGGGCAACGCCGCGATCGTCGAGGACGGCGTTTCCTACCTGACGATCTGCTGCGTCTGCTCCTTCGGGCTCTTCGGGCAGGTCACGCTGGAAAAGCTGCTCCAGTCGACCGGGCGCACCTTCTATACGATGATCACGCAGGGCACCGGCGCGATCATCAACATCATCCTCGACCCGATCATGATCTTCGGCCTGCTTGGCTGCCCGCGCATGGGCGTCGCGGGCGCGGCGGTCGCCACCGTCATCGGCCAGATCGTCGCGGCGGCGCTCGCCCTCTGGTTCAACCTGCGCAAAAACCACGAGATCGCCCTCTCCCGGCGGATCCTGCGCCCCGAGGGCCGCATTGTGCGGAAGATCTATTCGGTCGGGCTACCCTCGATCGTCATGGCCTCCATCGGCTCGGTGATGACCTTCGGCATGAATAAGATCCTCATCGCCTTCACCTCGACCGCCACGGCGGTGTTCGGCGTCTACTTCAAGCTCCAGAGCTTCGTCTTCATGCCCACCTTCGGGCTCAACAACGGCATGGTGCCGATCATCTCCTACAACTTCGGCGCGCGCAAGCCCGACCGCATGAAACAGACCATCCGGCTGAGCGTCCTGTACGCGGTCGGCATGCTGACCTTCGGGCTCGTGATCTTCTGGCTCTTCACCCCGCAGCTGCTTTCGATCTTCAACGCCTCCGAAACGATGCTCGCCATCGGCGTGCCCGCCCTGCGGATCATCAGCCTGAGCTTCCTCTTCGCCGGGTTCTGCATCATCACCCTTTCGGTCTGCCAGGCGCTCGGGCACGGCCTGCTCAGCCTCACCGTCTCGGTCGTCCGCCAGCTGGTCGTGCTGCTGCCCTCCGCCTTCCTCCTCGCCCGGTTCGGCGGGCTCTCGGCGGTGTGGTGGGCCTTCCCCTTCGCGGAGCTCTTTTCGCTGACCCTCTGCGTGGTCTACATGCGCCACCTCTACCGCTCCGAGATCAAGCCGCTCGAGGAAAGCGCGGCGGAGGGCTGATTGCCTGAAAATTCACCGCATCAGCGCGGAAAAATTGGCGGGGAAACGATTGCATCCGCCATGGAGAAACTGGTATAATGGACGCGGAACCCCCCAACAATTTATTATGAGGAGAGAGAATTCACTATGGGTAAGAAACTTGCCGCGCTGCTGCTCGCCGGCTGCCTGCTGCTCGCCACCGCGGGATGCGGCGCGAAGGACGTCCTCGAGGACGTGGGCACCGAGATCAAGGCGGACGGCCGCGCGCACGGCCAGACGACCTCCCATTCGGAAGGGGAGACCGCGAAGACCGCGTTCTTTGAGTACACGGTCAACTCCGCGCGCATGGAGCCGGAGCTCGAGGACTATACCCCCACTGACCCAAACCACACCTTTGTGGTGGTCAACATCACCGTGAAGAACACCTTTGAGGACGACGCGAAGATCCCCATGTTCTATACCGACTTCACCCTGACCTGGGACGGCATGGGAGATACGACGGTCTATCCCGAATCGGAGTTTGCCGAGGGACAGCTCCCCGACGAGTATGAGCTCTTCAAGGGCGAGAGCCGCACGGGCGACCTGATCTTTGTCGCCCCGGCCGACGCGAAGGGTTTCAGCCTCCGGTATATCGAAGTCTGGGACGACGATTTCGAGGGGAACAGCTACTTCATCCCCTTCTCCGTGGGCTGAACGGGATTTTAAATTAAAAGCTGACGCGGCGGGATGTTCCGCCGCCGGAAAGGATGGGAACGATGCTCGAACAGATTCGTGAAGAGGCGCGCCGCGCAGTGCTGGAGCTGCTGCCGCAGGCGCGGCTCCAGCGGGGAGACATCCTGGTGGTCGGCTGCTCGACAAGCGAGGTGGCGGGGGAGCGGATCGGCTCCGCCTCCAACACCGACATCGCGGCGGCGGTCTTTGAGGGCGTCCACCCCGTGCTCGCGCGGGCGGGCATCTTTTTGGCGGCGCAGTGCTGCGAGCACCTCAACCGCGCGCTCATCCTCGAGCGGGAGGCGGCGCGCCTCTACCGGCTCGAGCCGGTGAACGTGGTGCCCCAGCCCAAGGCGGGCGGCTCCTTTGCCACGGCCGCGTGGGCGGGCTTCGATGCCCCCGTCGCGGTCGAGCATGTCCGCGCGAAGGCGGGCATCGACATCGGCGACACGCTGATCGGCATGCACCTGTGCGAGGTCGCGGTGCCGGTGCGCATCCAGGTGAAGCGCATCGGCGAGGCGAACGTCGTCTGCGCGCGCACCCGCCCCAAGTTTATCGGCGGCGCCCGCGCCCACTACGACGAGGACCTGCTGTAAACCAAAAAAGCCGCCCTTATGGGCGGCTTTTTTCTCTGCGGGGATCAAAACGGCCGCCCCGCGGGCGGCCGTCTGTCTGTGCCTTATGGCCCACCGGGGGCAGGGGCCTCACTGGTTATCCAGCTCGTCGATCTCCTGCTCGAGGGCGGCGATGCTGCTCTCCCATTTGGTGATCTCGTCCTGGTTGCCATGCGTTTCGGCGCGGCGCAGGCCGAGCTTGTAAATGGTGAGACGGCTTTTCATGCTGGATAGGTTCTTTGTGGTGGACATGGGAAAACACCTCGCATTTCCATTCAACGGTTCCGTTGCGTACAGCGGCCCTCCTGCACTCCACCGCGAAAAATCCTGCACAAAAGGGCGCTTCGCCCCGCTGGGATTCCCGGAAGATGCCGGCCGCCTCCATTCGTTCAACAGTACCAATGATAGCACAAATCCGCATAAAATGCAAGTCTGCGGGGATTCTGCTGCAAAATGGAGGCGCGCACAGGGAGGAATTGACAAAGGGGGCGGGTTGTGCTAAGATATATTTGTAGCAACATGCGCATTTGAAAACTGAATCGCCCCGGGGGAGTAGTCGGCACGTTCGGTGCAGTTAAATCAACATCTCGGGCCATTTGGCCGTGGTTTAACTTGAAATGACAAGACCTGTGTTTCGTTTTCCGGAACACAGGTCTTTTTTGTTTGGCGGCGGGGCAAGATAAATCAGGAAAAGGGGAGTTGCAAATGGAATTTCTGCTGCGCGGCGTCACAGCCATCACCTGGCAGCAGCTGGTCATGTATGCGATCGGCGGGCTGCTCATCTATCTGGCGATCGAAAAGGGGTTCGAGCCCGCCCTGCTCATGCCGATGGGCTTCGGTGCCATCCTTGTGAACCTGCCCTTCTCCGGGGTGCTCGACCAGGTGCTCCAGGGCGGCATCCCCGCGCCGGGCATCATCCAGTGGCTCTTCCAGACGCTGATCGACGCGTCGGAGGCGCTGCCCATCCTGCTCTTCATCGGCATCGGCGCGATGATTGACTTCGGGCCGCTGCTCTCCAACCCCAAGATGATGATCTTTGGCGCGGCGGCCCAGTTCGGCATCTTCTTCACCTTCTCGCTCGTGACCCTGCTCGGGCCGTGGTTCGGCTTCACCCTCGCGGACGCGGCCTCGATCGGCATCATCGGCGCGGCCGACGGCCCCACCTCGATCCTCGTCTCGAAGATTTTCGGCACCCCCTATTTCGGGGCGATCGCGGTGGCGGCCTACTCCTATATGGCGCTCGTGCCGATCGTCCAGCCGTTTGCCATCCGCCTGGTCACCACCCGGAAGGAACGCCGCATTCGGATGCCCTACCACCCCAAGGACGTGACCCGGAGGACCCGCATCCTCTTCCCGATCCTCGTAACGGTCATCGCCGGGCTGGTCGCGCCGATGTCGGTGGCGCTCGTGGGCTTTCTGATGTTTGGCAACCTGCTGCGGGAATGCGGGGTGCTCAACTCCCTCTCCCAGACGGCGCAGAACGAGTTCGCCAACATCATCACGCTGCTGCTGGGGCTGACGATCTCCTTCTCGATGCAGGCGGACGCCTTCGTGACCCCGCAGACGCTGGTCATCATGCTGCTGGGGCTGGCGGCCTTCGTGATGGATACGGTCGGCGGCGTGCTCTTCGCGAAGCTCATGAACGTCTTTCTGCCCGAGGGGAAAAAGATCAACCCGATGATCGGCGCGGCGGGCATCTCCGCTTTCCCGATGTCGGCGCGCGTCGTCCAGAAGATGGCGCTCAAGGAGGATAATCAGAACCACCTGCTCATGCACGCGATCGGCGCGAACGTCTCAGGGCAGATCGGATCGGTCATCGCGGGCGGGATCCTGCTCTATCTCGTCCCGCTCTTCCTGTAAGGAGGCTGTGAAATGGAAAACTTCATCATTTCCCTGGAGATCATGGGCCTTGGCATGGCGGGCATCTTCGCCGTCATGCTCCTCATCATGGGGCTGGTGGCGCTGCTGGCGAAGTTCGGCGGCAAAAAACCGGAGGAATAGAACCCGCGGGCGCGTTCCGGCGCGCCCCGGCACCGGTCCGCAAGGAGAAGGAGGCCACCGTGGCGGAGCCGGGAATGGTTCCGCCGCTGGCGCTTTCGGGGCGGATGCTCCTGCCTGGGCTGGCGGCGATGGCCGTGGAATATGTTAAGCGGGGGGAGTGACCCCGCGCAAAAAGGGCGGACGGCCAGAGGCCGTCCGCCCTTTTGGTTTTGAGGGTTAAAATTTCTTGCGCAGCATAGTAAAATCAAAGAAGTCGGTATAGAACTCCAGCGAACGCAGCACCGGGCGGCTCAGCTTGCAGAAGCCGACCTCGTCGAGCAGGAGCAGCGCGTCCCCGTCCGGGACGCCGAGCTTCTGCCGGATGGCGGGGGTGGCGTTGGTGGCCGAGACGCGGGCGATGTCGGTGACGACGATCAGCCCGCAGTGGCGGTCGAGGATATCGAAGATCGGCTCCGACCAGTCGATGTCGGCGTAGCTCATGCCGTCGAAGAGGGAGAGCGCCAGGTAGTCGACCGAGTAGATGACGGGGATGCTGCCGGCGAGCACCCGCTTTTCGCAGACGATCACGCCCGCGCCCACGTCGATCTGGAGCTTTTCGGCGAGCTCCTCGTCGGCGTATTCGACCCGCAGGGAGATGCTGTCGCTGTGGGGGGTGTAGCCCGCGGCGCGGATGAGCTCGTTATATTCGAACTTGAGGTCGAGGCGGCTGGTGAGGTTGACGATCTCGCGGTTGATGACGGTCCCGATGCCGCGCACCCGCTCGATGAGCCCCTCCCGCTCGAGGTCGGAGAGGGCGTCGCGGATGACGGTGCGGCTGACGCCGAGCCGTTCGGACAGCTCCACCTCGCTGGGCAGCCGGTCCGCCTGCTGGAAGACGCCCTCCGAGAGCTCCCGGATAAGCAGCGCGCTGACCTGCGTGGACATCAGCTTTCCCCCGAGGTGGGGCAGTTCGTATTCTGCTGGCATGGCCGATTCCCTCTTTCCTGCGAAATCGCCCGCATGGCGGACGGGCGCGACTGTGAGAACTCACAATCCGCCTCAAACTATTTTATGGAAAATGAATCTTGCTTTCATACTTTAAATAGGATATCATTATGAAGTAATAAGTATGACTTATACGCGAAACACACAAAAACTTTCCACAATCGCCGGGATTGGAAGAAGTATATGTTCAATTATACTCGATATTTGTCAAAAACACAAGCGGCGATTGCAAAAATCTTCTGGAGGCAGTATTATGTTAGAGAAGACAACTTTCGCGCTCAGGGGCCATATTCTGCATACGCCGACCCCCCGGGCGATTGTCTGTATGCCGGAAAGCTACCTCGTCTGCGAGGAAGGGAAGACCGCCGGCGTTTTTACCGAGCTGCCCGAGCGGTTCAAGGGGATTCCCGTCGAGGACTGCGGGGACAGGCTGGTCATCCCCGGCCTCGTCGACCTGCACCTGCACGCGCCCCAGTATTCCTTCCGGGCGCTGGGCATGGACCTCGAGCTGCTCGACTGGCTGAACACCCACACCTTCCCCGAGGAGGCGAAATACGCCGACCCCGCCTACGCCGGGAGGGCCTACCGCATCTTCGCGGACGACCTGGCGGCCTCCCCGACCACCCGGGCGGCGGTGTTCGGGACGATCCACCGCCCCGCGACCGAGCTGCTGATGGACCTCATTGAGGAGACGGGCGTCAGGGCGCTGGTGGGCAAGGTCAACATGGACCGCAACAGCCCCGACATCCTGCGGGAGGAGAGCGCGGCCGCCTCGCTCGAGGACACCGCGCGGTGGATTTCCGAGACGAAGGGGAAGTACAGGAACGTCGCCCCGATCCTCACCCCGCGCTTCACCCCCTCCTGCACCGACGAGCTGATGGAAGGCCTCGGAAAGCTCCAGAGGGCGACGGGCCTCCCGGTGCAGTCCCACCTGTCGGAGAACTTCTCCGAGATCGCGTGGGTGAAGGAGCTCTGCCCCTGGTCAGGCTGCTACGGCGGCGCCTACGACCGGTTCGGCCTCTTCGGCGGGGACGCCCCGACGATCATGGCCCACTGCGTGCACAGCACCGGGGAGGAGATCGACCTCATGCAGGCGCGCGGCGTCTTCATCGCACACTGCGCCCAGTCGAACACGAACCTCGCATCGGGCGTCGCGCCGGTGCGCGCCTACCTCGACCGCGGCATGAAGGTCGGGCTCGGCACCGACATCGCGGGCGGCTTTTCGCTCTCCGTCTTCCGCGCGATGGCGGACGCGGTGCAGGCCTCCAAGCTGCGCTGGCGGCTGCTCGACGATTCCCTCCGGCCGCTGACCGTGCCGGAGGCGTTCTACCTCGGCACCAAGGGCGGCGGGGAATTCTTCGGGAAGGTCGGCTCCTTCGAGGAGGGGTACGAGTTCGACGCGGTCGTGCTCGACGACAGCGGCTTCCCGCATCCGCAGGCGCTCACCCCGGTGGAGCGGCTGGAGCGGATCCTCTACCTGGACGACGGGCGCTGTGTGCGCGGCAAATATGTCGCGGGCGCGCGCGTCAGATAAAACAGATCGGAACCCATGCCTGTCAGGACATTCCCCCGGCCGCCCGTGGCGGCGGAACAGTTTTTGTATGGGCGCGCGGAAGCGGACGGACCACCCGCGGCCGCGCATCTCATAGAAGCAGTCCGGCCGGAGGGCCGGAAACCATTCGCGCCGTGCGGCTGCGGCAATGCCGCGCGGCCAGATGCAAACTGTGAGGAGGTAATTCAATGACACAGACAAAAGAGAAGGGGTTCTTTGAGCGCTATTTTGAGCTCGAAAAGAACCACACCAACGTGAAGACCGAGGTGCTGGCCGGCTTCACGACCTTCGTGGCGATGGCGTACATCATCGTCGTCAACCCGACCATGCTCGCCGACCCCTTCAACATCATGGGACAGGCGGAATATGCCGCGCAGGTCCAGAACGGCGTATTCTTTGCAACCTGCCTGATCTCCTTCTTCGGCACCTTCCTGATGGCGATGTACGCGAAGGTCCCCTTCGCGCAGGCGCCCGGCATGGGGCTCAACGCCTTCTTCGCCTACACGGTGGTCCTCACCATGGGTTATACCTACGGGCAGGCGCTGGCAATCGTCTTCATCTCCGGCATCCTGTTCATCCTCATCACGGCGGTCGGCTTCCGCGAGGCGGTCGTCAAGGCGATCCCGCACTGTGTGCGCGGAGCGATCAGCGCCGGTATCGGCCTCTTCCTCGCGCTCATCGGGCTTAAGAACGCGGGCCTCGTGGTCTCCAACTCGTCCACCCTCGTGGCGCTCGTCGACTTCTCCAAGATGGGCGATCCCGAGCTGCGCGGCCTCATCTGCTCCGCGATCGTCGCGCTTATCGGCCTCGTCGTGATCGGCGCGCTGCACGCCCGCAACATCAAGGGCTCGATCATCATCGGCATCGTCGTGGCGACGATCGTCGGCATTCCGCTCGGCGTGACCTCCTTCCACGGCTTCTCGCTCGACGTTGGCCGGCAGTTCTCCGACTTCGTCAACGTCTCCCTCTTCAAGATGGACTTCGGCGGGCTCTTCGCGGGCGCGACGAACATCTTCCAGATGATCTTTACCCTCGTGATGATCGTCATCTCCTTCTCGCTCGTTGACATGTTCGACACGATCGGCACCCTGCTGGGCACCGCCCGCCAGGCCAAGATGCTCGACGATAAGGGCGAGATGCCCCGCATGCGTGAAGCCATGATGTCCGACGCGATCGCGACCACCGTGGGCGCCTGCCTGGGCACCTCCACCGCGACGACCTTCGTCGAGTCGAGCACCGGCATCGCCGAGGGCGGCCGCACGGGACTCACCTCCCTGACCACCTCGATCCTCTTCCTCGCGTCGATCATCATCGCCCCGATCGTCGGCATCATCCCCAGCGCGGCGACCGCTCCGGCGCTCGTCTTCGTGGGCGTGCTGATGCTCAGCTCGATCAAGGACCTCGACTTCTCGGACATGTCCGAGGCGATCCCCTCCTTCGTGACGGTTTCCTTCATGCCGTTCACCTATTCGATCGCCAACGGCATCGCGTTCGGCCTGTTCACCTACGTGCTCATCAAGCTGCTCTCCGGCAAATACAAGGAGATCAAGCCCTTCACCGTGGTCCTCGTCATCCTCTTCGTACTCCGTTTCGCGTTCATGACAACCGGCTGATTGCCGCCGTCCCGTGCTTTTGCCTCCCGCCGCGGGCGGGAGGCAAAAGCACCTTGTTTATCCCCGCTGGTGCGGTTCTGTTTTTTTCTCGTCGGAATAGTATTACTTATGACTAATGAACACCCTGCCGCGCTGCGCGGCTTGCCGTTATAAATCGATCCCTCTAATTTATCCGCAAGGAGGCTTGTCATATGGGAATCGGAAAGAGCATCACCCGCGTGGACGCATACGAGAAAGTGACCGGCGGGGCCAAATACACCGACGATTTGCGCCCCGCGAACTGCCTGGTCGCCAAGGTCGTGCGCAGCACGATCGCCAACGGGCTGGTGAAATCGTTCGACCTCTCGGAGGCCGAGAAGGTCCCCGGCGTGGTGAAGATCGTCACCTGCTTCGATTCGCCGCAGATTCAGTACCCCACCCCCGGTCATCCCTGGTCGGTCGAGCCCGCGCACCAGGACGTCGCCGACCGCATGCTGCTCAACCGGCGGGTGCGCATCTACGGCGACGACATCGCCGCGGTCGTCGCGGAGGACGAGGTGGCCGCTTCCCGCGCCGCGCGGCTCATCCGCGTGGAGTATGAGGAGTACCCGGCCGTCACCACCGTCGAGCAGGCGCTCGCGCCCGGCGCGCCGGTCATCCACGAGGAGCGCCCCGACAACCTGCTGGCGCACAGCCGTTTCACGATCGGCGAGGGGGACTTCGACGAGATTGTGAAGGCGGACCCCTCCCTGCGGGTCTTCGAGGGGGAGTACGACACCCAGGCGGTCCAGCACTGCCACATCGAGGTGCCCGTCTCCTACGCCTATATGGAAAAGGGGCGGGTCGTCGTCGTCTCCTCCACCCAGATCCCCCACATCGTCCGCCGCGTCTGCGGACAGGCGCTGGGCATCCCGTGGGGGAAGATCCGCGTCATCAAGCCCTATATCGGCGGCGGCTTCGGCAACAAGCAGGAGGTCCTCTACGAGCCGCTCAACGCCTTTTTGACGATGCAGGTGGGCGGGCGCCCGGTCAAGATCGAGCTTTCGCGCGAGGAGACCTTCTCCTGCACCCGCACCCGCCACGCGATCAAATTCAAGCTCAAAACCGCCGTGCGCCCCGACGGCCGGCTCGTGGCGCGCAAGTTCGAGGCGTGGTCCAACCAGGGCGGCTACGCCTCCCACGGCCACGCGATCGTGGCGAACGCCTCCAACGCCTACCGGCACCTCTACCAGGATGAAAAGGTGCTCGACGCGGACGCCTACACCGTCTATACGAACCTGCCGTCGGGCGGCGCGATGCGCGGCTACGGCATCCCGCAGGTCGATTTCGCGATGGAGGCCCACATGGACGACATCGCGCGGGGGCTGGGGCTCGACCCGGTCGAGCTGCGCGAGAAGAACTGCATGAAGCCCGGCTACGTCGATCCGGGCACCGGCATCATCTGCTATTCGAGCGGGCTGCTCGCCTGCATCGAAAAGGGCAAGGCGCACATCCATTGGGACGAAAAGCGCGCGGCCTACCGCGGCCAGACCGGCCCCGTCCGGCGCGGGGTGGGCATGGCGCTCTTCAGCTACAAGACGGGCGTCTACCCGATCTCGCTCGAGACGGCGAGCGCACGGCTCATCCTCAACCAGGACGGCTCGGCGCAGCTCCAGATGGGCGCGACCGAGATCGGCCAGGGCGCCGACACCGTCTTCACCCAGATGGCCGCCGAGACGACGGGCATCCGGCTGGAGGACATCCACATCGTCACGGTGCAGGACACCGACGTGGCCCCCTTCGATACGGGCGCCTACGCCTCCCGCCAGACCTATGTGAGCGGCATGGCGGTCAAAAAGACCGCCGAGAAGTTTAAGGCCCGCATCCTCGACTACGCGGCCTACCTCAAAAAGCGCCCGGCCGACACGATGGACCTGCGGGACAGCGCGGTGGTGGACGCGCACACCGGCGAAAAGCTCGTCGAGCTCGCCGACCTCGCGATGGAGGCGTTCTACAGCCTCGACCGCTCGGTACATATCACGGCGGAGGAGACCTACCACTGCAAGGACAACACCTTCTCGTTCGGCTGCTGCTTCGCGGAGGTGGAGGTCGACATCCCGCTGGGCAAGGTGAAGGTGCTCGACATCATCAACGTCCATGACAGCGGCGTGCTCATCAACCCGCAGCTCGCCGAGGCGCAGGTCCACGGCGGCATGAGCATGGGGCTCGGCTACGCGCTGGGCGAGCAGCTCCGCTTCGACGACCGCGGCCGCCCGCTCAACGGCAACCTGCTCGACTACAAGCTGCCCACCGCGATGGACACCCCGGAGCTGAACGTCGGCTTTGTGGAGACGATCGACCCGAGCGGGCCGTATGGAAACAAATCGCTCGGCGAGCCGCCGGCCATCCCGCCGGCCCCCGCCATCCGCAACGCGGTGCTCAACGCGACGGGCGTGGCGGTCGACAGCCTGCCGCTGAACCCGCAGAAGCTGGTCGAACAGTTCACCGCCGCCGGGCTCATCCAATAGAGGGGAGGACGAAGGGATGTACGATATCGAGAAAATCCACCTGGCAAAGAGCGTCCCCGACGCGATAGCGGCGCTTGTGAAGGACCCGACCGCCGTCGTCATCTGCGGCGGCAGCGACGTGCTCGTCAAGATCCGCGAAGGCAAGCTCGCGGGCTGCTCGCTCGTGAGCATCCACGGCATCCGGGAGCTGGAGGGCGTCTCGATCGAGCCGGACGGCACGATCGTCATCGGCCCGGCGACCACCTTTTCCCACGTCACCAACGACCCGCTGGTCGAAGAGTACCTGCCCGCGCTCGGCGGCGCGGTAGACCAGGCGGGCGGGCCGCAGCTGCGGAACATCGGCACAATCGGCGGCAACGTCTGCAACGGCGTGACGAGCGCGGACAGCGCCTCGACGCTGCTGACGCTGAACGCCGAACTCGAGCTCACCGGCCCGGACGGCGTGCGCCGGGTGAAGCTGGAAAATTTCTACCGCGGCCCCGGGAAGGTCGACCTCGCGCACGGCGAGCTGCTGACCGCCATCCGGATCGCGAAGGCGGACTATGACGGCTTTGGCGGCCACTACATCAAATACGCGCAGCGCAACGCGATGGACATCGCGACGCTCGGCTGCGCGGTCCATGTGAAGCTCACGGCGGACAGATCTGCCGTGGAGGAGCTGCGGCTGGCGTTCGGCGTCGCCGCGCCCACCCCCATCCGCTGCCATAAGGCGGAGGGGCTGGCGCGCGGGCGGGAAATCGGGCCGGACCTCTTCCAGACGGTGGCGGAGGCGGCCGCCGGGGAGGTCAATCCCCGCACGAGCTGGCGCGCCTCGAAGGAGTTCCGCCTCCAGCTTGTGCGCGAACTCAGCCGGCGCGCCCTGAAACAGGCGATCATCCATGCGGGAGGTGCGGTAGAATGCTGAAACTGATTCAGATGACGGTCAACGACAAATCGGTCGAGCTGGCGGTCGACGAGCGGGAGAGCCTGCTTGACACGCTGCGCAACCGCCTGGGGCTCACGAGCGTCAAGCGCGGCTGCGAGGTCGGCGAATGCGGCGCCTGCACCGTGCTGGTGGAAGGCGAGGCGATCGACAGCTGCATCTACCTGACCGTGTGGGCGGAGGGGAAACACATCCTCACCGTCGAGGGCCTGCGCGGCCCGAACGGGGAGCTGTCCCCCATCCAGCAGGCGTTCATCGAGGAGGCGGCGGTCCAGTGCGGCTTCTGCACGCCGGGACTCATCATGACGGCGGTGGAGATTGTCGGCACCGGCAAAAAGTACAGCCGCGAGGAGCTGCGCAAGCTCATCTCCGGCCACCTCTGCCGCTGCACCGGCTACCAGAACATCCTCAACGCGATGGAACGGATCGTCAACGAGACCTACAGGGTCGTCGGGAAATAACCCGTTGATCCTGTCCCGGGCGGCCCCGCCGTAGGCGCGGCGGGGCCGCCTTTGTCAATCCTCCACATTGACTTTTCCGGAATTTGTGGTAATATGGTGAAAACGATATATTTTCGATAACATAACGGTCGGGAGGGACGCGGAATGATGCCAGAGGGGTTGTCCTTCTCGCTGCGGGTGAGCCTGCGGCGGTCGGAAAAGTTTTTCGGACCGGGCGTGGCGTCCCTGCTGCGGCTGGTCGAGCGGACCGGGTCGCTGCAAACGGCGGCCGCCGAGATGCAGATGAGCTACAGCAAGGCGTGGAAAATCATCCGCAAGGCGGAGGGGGAACTGGGCTTTCCGCTGATGGAGCGCCGCGTCGGCGGCGCCGGCGGCGGCTCCTCGAGCGTGACCGCCGGGGGAAAGCGGTTCCTCGAGCGCTACGAGCGGTTCCGCCAGGAGGTGCAGGACGCGGCCCAGAGGCTGTTTACAGAATGTTTTGAAGGCGGGGATACGAATGAAACGGATTAAGACGGAGGATGCGGTTGGGCAGGTGCTCTGCCATGACATGACGCAGATCATTCCCGGGGTGACCAAGGACGCGCGCTTCCGCAAGGGGCACGTCGTGACCGCGGAGGACATCCCGGTGCTGCTCTCGATGGGCAAGGACTACCTCTACATCTGGGAAAAGCAGGAGGGCATGCTCCACGAAAACGAGGGGGCGCGCATCCTCTGCGACCTGTGCAAAAACGAACACATGTCCGAAAGCCCGGTCAAGGAGGGAAAGATCGAGCTTTCCGCCACCTGCGACGGGCTCTTCTCCATCGATGTGGAGCGGCTCGACGCGATCAATTCCCTCGGCGAGATCATGATCGCGGCGCGCAGCAACCACCTGCCGGTGAAGGCGGGCGACAAGCTGGCGGGCACGCGGGTGATCCCGCTGGTGATTTCCGAGGAAAAGATGAACGAGGCAAAACGGATCGCGGGAGACAAGCCGCTGCTTTCCCTGCTGCCCTACCAAAAAAAGAGATGCGGCATCGTCACGACCGGAAACGAGGTCTTTTACGGCCGCATCAAGGACGCCTTTTCGCCCGTCGTCGCCGCCAAGCTCGAGGAGTACGGCGGCGAGGTGATGGGGGTTACCCTCTGCGGCGATGACCCGGCGGGCATCACCACCGCGATCGAGGCGTTCCTCGCGGACGGCGCGGACCTCGTCGTCTGCACGGGCGGCATGAGCGTCGATCCCGACGACCGCACCCCCGCCGCCATCAAGGCGACAGGCGCAAGGATCGTCAGCTACGGCGCGCCGGTGCTGCCGGGCGCGATGTTTCTGCTCTCCTATCTCGACGGAAAGCCGATCATGGGTCTGCCCGGCTGCGTCATGTACGCACGCCGGACGATCTTTGACCTTGTGCTGCCCCGCGTCATGGCGGACGACCCCGTCACCGCGAAGGACCTCGCACGGCTGGGGAACGGCGGCCTTTGCCTGAACTGCGAGACCTGCCACTACCCCAACTGCGGCTTTGGAAAGGGCGGCGTGTGATGAGCGGGCTCACCCACATCGACCGGAACGGCAACGCCGTCATGGTGGACGTCGGCGGCAAGGCGGAAACGCTGCGCATCGCGGTCGCCAAGGGCCGCATCCGTATGAGCGCGGAGACCTTTGAGACGATCCGCACGGGCGCCGCGAAAAAGGGCGACGTGCTCGGTGTGGCGCGGGTGGCGGGCATCATGGCCGCCAAGCGCACCTCCGAGCTGATTCCGCTCTGCCATCCGCTGATGCTCACCAAATGCACGGTAGACTTCGAGCTCCTGCCCGAGACGCTCGAGGTGGAGGCGGCCTGCGCCGTCCAGCTCACCGGGCGCACCGGCGTTGAGATGGAGGCGCTCACCGGCGCATCGGTCGCGCTGCTGACCATCTACGACATGTGCAAGGCGATCGACCGGGGAATGGTCCTCGGAGACATCCGTCTCATCCATAAGGAGGGCGGGAAATCCGGCGTGTTTGATCGGTGATTTGCAGATTTGCCGCTCAGCGAGCGGCGAAGCTGCCGG
Organism: Anaerotruncus sp.; assembly: GCF_057433415.1. Taxonomy (NCBI): domain Bacteria; kingdom Bacillati; phylum Bacillota; class Clostridia; order Eubacteriales; family Oscillospiraceae; genus Anaerotruncus; species Anaerotruncus sp. The sequence goes on from NZ_DBMDHH010000004.1 coordinate 83,598, forward strand.
GTCCCGCCCCGGCGGGCGGCCCCATTTCTTGTACGGACAAGAAATGGGGGAAAGAAGCCGCAGGGGGCTGCGCCCCCTTGACCCCAGCGCCGCCTCCGGTTGGCCTTCGGCCAAAGTCGGCGGCGCCCGGTTCACGGATCGATGGGCAAGTTTACCGTAACCCACCGGCCGCCGCGCCGCGGGCGCAATGCCTCTGCCCGAGAGTCTCCGGAACCGTACCGGAAGTGCGCCCGGGGAGGCGCGGCCGCTTTTGCGTGGCGCGCAGCGCCCACGGGGAGGCGGAAAACTGCGCGGCTTTGCCGCGCACGCGCGCAGAGCGCGCGAACGCCCGGAACGGGCGTTGTTTTCCGCCGCGGATCTTGGCGAGCCTTCCGGTGTGCGTTGTTGGGAGCGCAAGGCGCACGTCAGTTGCGGCCCCTGCCCGCAACTGACCCCGCGATCGGTCAAGCCGATGCGCGTGCGCCTCACGGGCGGAGGGTCAGCGACCCTCCCCCGTGTGCCCCTACCCGGTAAGCTCGCCGCACCGTTTCCATCGTTGGGAGCGCCCGCAACCTGAATTGAGCCTTCAGCTGGTGTACCCGTGGGGAGTGACGGTAGTCTGCGGGTTATGGCAAGGTACTCCCGGGGGATTCTCAAGGGGACTGGCGGAAGTCCCCTTGAGCGCCCTTCTTCCGCCGACTTCTTGGGCGTGCAAGAAGTCGGCCCGCCCGCCGGGGCGGGACCCGGCAATCTATGCCGCCGAAGGCGGCTTCCCCAAAGCGCCTCGAAGGGGCGCGAAAAAATTCATCCTGGCTCAGCGCGTCCCCGGCTTCAAAAATAAGGTGGTGAACCAATGAAAGACCAATATAACCGCGAGATCGACTATCTGCGCGTCTCGGTGACCGACCGGTGCAACCTGCGGTGCGTCTACTGCATGCCCGAGGAGGGTGTGGAGCCGGTCGCGCACGAGGAGATCCTCAGCTACGAGGAGATTCTGCGGGTCTGCCGGTGCGCGGCGAAGCTCGGTTTCTGGAGGGTGAAGCTGACGGGCGGGGAACCGCTCGTGCGGCGGGGCGTCGCGGGGCTGGCAAGGGAGATCAAGGCGATCCCCGGCATCCGGCAGGTCACGATGACGACCAACGGCGTGCTGCTGGGGGATTACGCGGAGGAGCTCGCGGCGGCGGGACTGGACGCGGTCAACGTGAGCCTCGACACCCTTGACCCGGAGGCGTTCCACAGGATCACCCGGCGGGGGGAGCTTTCGCGGGTGCTCGATTCGATCGATCGGGCGCTCGCGGCGGGCCTGCGGGTCAAGCTCAACTGCGTGCCCACCCGGGGGAACGACGAGGCGGAGCGGCTCGCGGCGCTTGCCAAGGACCGCCCGATCGACGTGCGGTTCATCGAGCTGATGCCGGTCGGGGAGGGGGACCCCTCCGAGGGCGTCCCGGCGGATGAGATCCGCGCGCGGCTGGCCGCCGCCTACGGGCCGCTGACGGAGTACCCGGGGGAGTGGGGCAACGGTCCCGCTTCCTATTGCGACATCCCCGGCTTTGCGGGCAAGATCGGATTTATCTCGGCGATGAGCCACCGGTTCTGCGGCGGCTGCAACCGGGTCCGGCTGACGGCGACCGGCTTTTTGAAGCTCTGCCTTCACTTTGACGAGGGGACGGACCTGCGGGGGCTCCTGCGGGGCGGCGCGGACGACGCGGCGCTCACTGAGGCGGTCCGCGCGGCGGTGTGGGGCAAACCGGCCCACCATCTCTTCGGGGAGACGGCGGCGCATGTGGAACAGCGGAAAATGGTACAGATCGGAGGATAAGGATCGTGGGAAAGGTGATTGCGGTGTGCACGAGCGAACGCCGCGGAATTCAGAAGACGAATATTCATTCGGCGCAGTTCCGGGAGAACTGGGGCATCGAGGGAGACGCGCACGCGGGGGACTGGCACCGCCAGGTGAGCCTGCTCTCCTTTGACAAGATCGAGGCGTTCCGGGCGCGCGGGGCCGAGGTGGGCGACGGCGCGTTCGGGGAGAACCTCGTGGTCGAGGGGATCGACTTTCGCAGCCTGCCGGTCGGCACGGTGCTCGAATGCAACGGCGTGGTGCTCGAGATGACCCAGATCGGCAAGGAGTGCCACTCCCACTGTGAAATCTTCAAGAAGATGGGCGAATGTATCATGCCGACCGAGGGGGTCTTTGCGCGGGTGATCCGCGGCGGGACGATCTCGGAGGGCGACCGGATGGAGGTGCGCCGTGTTTAGGGTCGCGATTGTGACGCTGTCCGATAAGGGCGCCGCCGGACAGCGGGCGGACGAGAGCGGCGCGGTCATCCGCGAGATCGCCGAGCAAAACGGCTACGAGGTCGTCTCCTACACGCTGCTGCCCGACGAGCGGGAGCAGATTTCCGCCGAGCTGCGGCGGCTGTGCGACGAGAAGGTCGCGGAGCTGGTGCTCACCACGGGCGGGACGGGTTTTTCCCCCCGCGACTGCACGCCGGAGGCCACGCTCGACGTGGCCGAACGGCTCGCCCCCGGCATCGCGGAGGCGATGCGTTATTCGAGCTTAAACATAACGAAGCGCGCGATGCTCTCCCGCGCCGTCGCGGTTATCCGGGGAGGCACGCTGATCGTCAACCTCCCCGGCAGTCCCAAGGCGGTCCGGGAGAACCTGGAATATGTGATCCCCGCACTCGGGCACGGCCTGGAAATTCTCACCGGCCGCGCCGGGGAGTGCGCAAGGAAATAGACAATAGCTTTAGGAGGACAGCAACCATGAAAAAATTCTTCAGCGTACTGCTCGCGGCCCTGATGCTCTTTACCGTCGCAGGATGCGGCGCGTCCGAACCCGCGCCGGCCCCTGCGGAGCCCGCGCAGGAAGCCGCGCCCGCCGAGCCCGCGGAGCCCGCCCCCGCGCCCGAGAGCGAACCCGCCGAAGAGCCCGCGGCTTCCGGGGAGCCGGTGACCATCCTTGTGGCGGCCGCCGCGAGCCTGGAGTATTCCTATAAGGACGAGCTGATCCCGATGTTCACCGAGAAATATCCGTGGATCACGGTGGAGGGCACCTACGACAGCTCGGGCAAGCTGCAGACCCAGATCGAGGAGGGGCTTGAGGCGGACGTCTTCATGTCCGCGGCAACCAAGCAGATGAACGCGCTCAAGGACGAGTCGCTCATCGACGCGGATTCAATCGTCGATTTGCTGGAGAACAAGATCGTGCTGATTGCGCCGGCCGGTTCCGAGCCCGCCGCGAAGAGCTTTGAGACGGTGACCGACGCGGCGACGATCGCCGTGGGCGACCCCGAGAGCGTCCCCGTGGGCCAGTACTCCAAGGAGGCGTTCACAAATCTGGGCATCTGGGACGCGGTGTCCGCCAAGGCGAGCCTGGGCACCAACGTGACCGAGGTGCTCAACTGGGTGGCGGAGGGCAGCGCCGACGTGGGCGTCGTCTACGCGACCGACGCGGCGACGACAGCCAAGGTACAGGTCGTGGCCGAGGCGCCGGAGGGCAGCCTGGAAAAGAAGGTCGTCTACCCGGTCGGCATCGTGTCCGCCTCGCAGCACAAGGATGCCGCGCGGCTCTTCGTCGAGTTCCTTCAGAGCGACGAGGCGCTGACCGTCTTTGAGGAGTACGGCTTCACCCCCAACAAATAATCCGAAATCATAAATCCCGCGCCGGACCCCGGGTCCGGCGCGGCGGGGAGGGACGGCATTGGATTTATCCCCCATCCTGATATCCATGAAGACGGCGGCGCTCTCGATCTTCATCACCTTTTTCCTTGGCGTGTTCGCCGCCCGGCTGGTTGCCGGGATGCGGCGGGAACGTCTGAAAATGGTGCTCGACGGGATCCTGACCCTGCCGCTCGTGCTTCCGCCCACCGTGGCGGGTTTTTTCCTGCTCTACATCTTCGGCGTCAAACGCCCGATCGGCCGGTTCTTCATCGAATATTTCAGCGTGAAGATCGCCTTCTCATGGGGCGCGACGGTGCTTGCGGCAGTGGCCGTCTCGTTCCCGCTCATGTACCGGTCGGCGCGGGGCGCGTTTGAACAGGTCGACCAGGACCTCGTCTGCGCGGCGCGCACGATCGGCATGTCCGAGCGCGCGATCTTCTGGCGGGTCGTCATGCCGCTGGCGGCGCCCGGCGTGGCCAGCGGCGGCGTCCTCGCGTTCGCGCGCGGGCTGGGCGAATTCGGCGCGACCGCCATGATCGCGGGCAACATCGCGGGCAAGACCCGCACGCTGCCGCTCGCGATCTACTCCGCCGTCGCGGCGGGGGACATGGCGGGCGCTTACGACTACGTGGCGATCATCGTGATGATTTCCCTGCTCGCCGTCATCAGCATGAACTGGTTCGCCTCCCGGGAGAGCCGCTACAGACGGAAGGGGGCGAAGAGATGAGCCTCGAAGTGCGGATCAGGCGCACGCTGCGCGACTTTTCGCTCGAAACGGCGTTCACCACGTCGGACGGGGTGCTCGGCATCCTCGGCGCGTCGGGGTGCGGCAAAAGCATGACCCTGCGCTGCATCGCGGGGGTGGAAACCCCCGACGAGGGGCGCATCGTCCTCAACGGACGGGTGCTCTTCGACTCGGCGGCGGGGATCAACCTGCCGCCCCAGCAGCGGCGGGTGGGCTATCTCTTCCAGAGCTACGCCCTTTTTCCGCACATGACGGTGGAGGAGAATATCGCCTGCGCCCTCGGGCGGGAGGAGGACCGGAAAAAACGCGCCGGGACGATCGCCTCGCTGGTTGGGCGGTTCCGGCTGGAAGGGCTGGAGAAGCGGTATCCCGGGCAGCTTTCGGGCGGCCAGCAGCAGCGGGTCGCGCTCGCGCGCATCCTCGCCTACGAGCCGGAGGCCCTGCTGCTCGACGAGCCCTTTTCGGCGCTGGACGCGCACCTCAAGGAGAAGCTCCAGCTCGAGCTGCTCGAACTGCTGCGCGGCTACGCGGGGGACGCGGTGATGGTGACCCACAGCCGGGACGAGGCGTACCGCCTCTGCGGGCGGCTGCTCATTATGGAGCACGGCCGACCCGTTTCGGAGGGGGACACGCACGAGCTCTTCCGAAACCCAGGCACGCTGACGGCGGCCCGTCTGACCGGCTGCAAAAACCTCTGCCCGGCCCGGAAAATCGGGGAGGACCTCGTCGAGGTCCCCGGCTGGGGCGTGCGGTTTAAGGTCGTTCCGCCCGTCCCCGATGACCTCGCCTATGTGGGCATCCGCGCGCATGATTTCCATCCCGCGCGGCCGGGCGCGGAAAACGCCATGCGCGTCGAGGTGTGCGAACGGGTGGAAAGCCCCTTCGAGTGGTACATCCTCTTCCGGAACGCCGACGGCGGGGAGGGGGAGGCGCTCTGGTGGAAATTCAGCAAGCAGCTTGCCGGATTGGGGGATGTGGAATACCTTTCGGTCGCGCCCGAAAGCATCCTGCTCCTGCGGGATGCTTTCGGAGAGCACGGTCTGAACGGGTGATTTTACCGCGGATCGCTTGCTCTGCGGAGAAGTCGAGATAAGGAGGCGGCCGCCCTTTTGGGCGGCCGCCTCCTGCGTTTCCTCGGGACTCCGACGGGGAGACGCGGCGAAAATTGCCGTCCCTTTCCATGGGCGGCGGATGGTTGTGGGCGGAGGATCACCTGCATCAAACGTTTCGTGGTCCGGGGGATGTTTCGCCGTTCCCGCACGGCTTTTTTATCCCTCCTCACGGACGGCGGCGGATGGTTGTGGGCGTAGGATCACCTGTATCAAACGTTTCGGGGTCCGGGGGACTTTTCAAAGTCCCCCGGAGTCCCCAAAGGTAAGAAAATTTTGTTAAATTTCTGAAAAATGATAATAAAAAACTATCATTTTGCGGCGGGGTCTGGTATAATAAAGACAACAACCAACCATAGGAGGCAGTCAATATGAACAAAATGATTTCTGCAAAGAACGCGCCCGCGGCGGTAGGACCCTATTCCCATGCCGTGCTGGCGGGCAACACCCTCTACACCTCCGGACAGCTGGGGCTCGACCCGGTGAGCGGAGAGCTTGCGGCCGGGGTGGAAGCGCAGGCGAAGCAGGCGCTGGAAAACCTCAGGGCGGTGCTCGAGACGGCGGGAATGGACTTTCAGGACGTCACCAAGACGACGGTTTTCCTCTCGGACATGGGGGATTTCGCGGCGATCAACGCGATTTACGCGCAGTATTTCACGGGAGAGGCCCCGGCGCGCTCCTGCGTGCAGGTCGCGGCGCTGCCCAAGGGCGCGGCGTTTGAGATCGAAGCGGTCGCCGTCAAATAAAGACGCCGCATTAGTATGACTTATAGAGAAAGTACCCAAAATCGACGTTGATATTTTTTTATCAACATCCGATAAAATGATTGCAACCGCCCGCGTTTTGCGTTATAGTGGATAGCGGGAAGACAAAAAAATATTAGCGCAAAAAAATATTTGTTAGGGCGTGTTGTGATGAATGAAATGAAAGCTCCCGCAGGTTCCGTATTCGAGATGTCCGGCGTGCCGCCGATGAAACAGGTCGTCCCGCTCGGCCTGCAGCATGTGGTCGCCGCGATCGTCGGCGTCATCACCCCCGCAATCCTCGTCTCCAACGCCGTGGGGCTGGAGGTGGCGGACAAGACGCTGCTTATCCAGGTGTCGCTGCTCATTACGGCCATCGCGACGCTCGTGCAGGTGTTCGGGCTGTGGCGCGTCGGCGCGAAGCTGCCGGTCGTCATGGGCGTCAGCTTCGCCTATGTCCCGACGCTGCTCGCGCTCGCCAACGGCTACCACGACCTCGGCGTCATCCTGGGCGCGCAGATCGTGGGCGGCTGCGTCGCGATCCTCTTCGGCATTTTCGTCAAGCAGCTGCGGGTCTTCTTTCCGCCCATGGTCACCGGCACGGTGATCTTTACGATCGGCCTCTCCCTCTATCCGACCGCCGTCAAATACATGGCGGGCGGCGCGGGCGCCGCCGACTTCGGTTCCTGGCAGAACTGGCTGGTCGCCGTCATCACGCTGGCGGTCGTCATCTTCTGCAACAACTTCACCAAGGGCGTCACCAAGCTGGCGTCCATCCTGATGGGGATTATCGTGGGCTATCTCGTGGCGCTCTGCTTCGGCATGGTCGATTTCTCCTCGGTGGGAGCCGCGGGGATCGTCGCGGTGCCCGTGCCCTTCAAGTTCGGGATCAAATTCGTCCCAGCGGCCTGCGTGTCGATGGCGGTCATGTACATCGTCAACTCGGTCCAGACGATCGGGGACCTCACCTCGACCACGCTGGGCGGACTCGACCGCGAGCCGACCGACAGGGAGCTCTCGGGCGGCATCGTCTGCCAGGGCGCCGCGAGCGTCGTGGGCGCCTTCTTCGGCGGCCTGCCCACCGCGTCCTACAGCCAGAACGTGGGTATCGTCACCGTCAACCGGGTCGTCAACCGGGTCGTCTTCGGCTTCGCCGCCGTCGTGCTGCTGATCGCCGGCTTCGTCCCCAAGTTCTCCGCCCTGCTCACCACCATCCCGCAGTGCGTCATCGGCGGCGCGACCATCTCGGTCTTCGCCACCATCACGATGACCGGCATCCGCATGATCTCCTCCGCCGGGCTCACCCCCCGCAATGTCAGCATCGTCGGCATCGCGGTCGCGCTCGGCGTGGGCGTGACGCAGGTGTCCGGAAGCCTCGCGGGCTTCCCCGAGTGGGTCGGAACCGTATTCGGCGGCTCTTCGGTGGTCATTTCCACGCTGATCGCCATTCTGCTGAACCTCATCCTGCCCAAGGACCGGGCAGCGGGTAAATAACGGTTTTCAAAAGGAGCGGATGCCTTTGAACAAGACTCTCACCGCATATCTGCCGCTGGTCGACTTTCTGGCCGACTGCATGGGGGAGAACACGGAGGTCGTGCTGCACGACCTGACCGACTGGCACGAGTCGGTGGTCGCGATCCGCAACGGGCATATCAGCGGCCGCCAGATCGGCTCGCCCGTGACCGACCTGACCCTCAACGTGCTCAAGTCGGCGGCGTTCGAGCAGCAGTCCCATATGGCCAACTACCAGGGAATCGTGAAAAACGGGCACCGGCTCAAATCGTCCACCTTTTTCATCAAGGACGAGACGGGCAAGCTGGTGGGGCTGCTCTGCATCAACACCGACTACCACGAGCTGCTCGAGGCGCACGACAAGCTGGGGGCGCTGATCGGGGAGCTGGGCCTGCGGGCCAACCTGCCGATCACCGAGAGCTTCAACATGAACGTGCGCGAGCTGGTGCAGGCGAACCTGCACCGGGTCTGCCCGGGGTACGAGGAGCAGGTGGGGCGCATGAGCCAGAAGGAGAAGCTCGAGGTGATCGAGGGACTCAGCGACCTGGGGACCTTCCTCGTCAAAGGCGCGATCGGCTGCGTGGCGGAAAGCCTCGGCGTGTCGGTCCCGACGATCTACCGCTACCTGAATATGATCAAGAAATAGACAGAGGCCCGCTCCACAGGAGCGGGCCTCTGTTTCGCGCGGGGGGCTACGCCTTCGCGTCGATGTAGCTGTAGAGGGTGTACTTGGAGATGCCGAAGTACTTCGACACCTTGTCGCCGCTCTTGGTGATGAGGAAGGCGCCGGTGTCGTTTAAAAACTGGATGGCCTTGACCTTGTCGTCCTTGGTCATGAGGGCGACCGGCTTGCCGACGAGGCGGACGCTCTGGGAGATCAGCTCGTCGAGCAGCTCGTTGACGTTCTGGGAGATGCGTTCGGGCTCCTTTTCGGGCGCGGCGGTGGAGACGATGGGCTTAAGGGCGCTCTCCACCATGAGCAGGCCGGTGATGTCGAAATTGATCGAAAAGATGCCCACCGCGTCGCCGTTCTCGTCGCGGATGTAGATGGTGCTCGACTTGAGGATGCGGCCGTCCTTCGTCTTGGTGAGGTAGCCGATCTGGTCGTGGAGGGCGCTGCGGTCGCCGTGCAGCGCCTCGAGCACGATGTGGGAGGGGCCGTCGCCGAGCTTGCGGTGGGTGACGTGCCCGTTTTCGATCGCGACGACGGTGTGGTCGACGCTGTTGTCCGAAAGGTCGTGCACGACGACTTCACAGTTCGGCCCGAACTGCTCGGCAATCCCCCGGGCGAGCTGGCGCAGGAAGGCCAGCGTGGTGGCGTTCAGCATGGCGGTAGCTCCTTTGTCGAAATTGGTCTGGTTCCATCATAGCACGTTCCCGGCAATTTGCAACAAAAACTTTGCAGGCTAAAAAATTTTTTTGAGAAAACACGCAGGAACTATTGCATTTTGGGCCCGTTCATGGTAAACTAAAACCAAAGACGAAGGGCGGAAAATTCTGTACAATTCCAATAAATTCTTTTGTACAAAGCGACAAGTTTATCGGATTCGTGGCTGCAACGGAGTGCTTCGCGCACGGGCTGGATGATCACCCCACCGGGGAGGTCCCATGCGCGGCATGCCTGCGGGGCCGGACGGGGAAGGGTGTTCATCCACAGGATGGACGCCTTTTTTGGCTGTTATGCGCTTTTCCACAAGCTTACCGCATGATGAAGGAGGAAAAAAACATGTTACTGATCGGAAACGGACGGCTGATCACCCGCGGGGCGCACAACCGCCTGATCGAAAACGGCTGCGTGGCGGCCGACGGGAATGTGATCGCGGCGGTCGGGACGACGGAGGAACTGAAAAAACGCTATCCCGGGGCGGAGTTTATCGACGCGCGCGGCGGCATGATCCTTCCGGGGCTCATCAACGCCCACAACCACATCTACAGCGCCTATTCGCGCGGCATCGCGATCAACGGCTACAACCCGCAGAACTTCCTCGACATCCTCGACGGCATGTGGTGGACGATCGACCGCAACCTGCTCCTCGGGGACACCCGCATGAGCGCGCTGACCACCTATATCGACTGCATCAAAAACGGGGTCACAACCGTGTTCGACCACCACGCGAGCTACGGCGAGATCCCGGGGAGCCTCTTTGCGATCGCGGACGCGGCGAAGGAGACGGGGGTGCGCACCTGCCTGTGCTACGAGGTGTCCGACCGCGACGGCGCGGAAAAGATGCGCCAGGCCGTGAAGGAGAACGCCGATTTCATCGCCTTCTGCAAAAAGGACAAGACCGACATGGTCAAGGGCATGATGGGCCTGCACGCCTCCTTCACCCTCTCGGATGCGACGCTCGCCCTCTGCCGCGAGAACACCCCCGCGGACGCGGGCTTCCACATCCATGTGGCCGAGGGGATGACCGACGTGTACGACTCCCTCAAAAAATACGGCAAACGGGTCATTAACCGCCTCTTCGACAATGACATCCTCGGGGAGAAGACGATCACCGGCCACTGCATCCATGTGAACGGCACCGAGATGGACATTCTCAAGGAGACGAACACCATGGTGGTACATAACCCCGAGAGCAACATGGGCAACGCGGTGGGCTGCCCGCCGACGATGGAGATGATCCACCGGGGGCTGACCGTGGGGCTCGGCACCGACGGCTACACCAACGACATGTACGAGTCGATGAAGGCGGCCAACTGCCTGCATAAGCACAACCTCTGCGACCCGACCGCGGCCTGGTCGGAGGTGCCCTACATGCTCTTCGAGGGGAACCCGGCGATCGGCGCGCGGTTCTTTGAAAAGAAGCTCGGCGCCCTCGAGCCCGGCGCGGCGGCGGACATCATCGTCACCGACTACGACCCGCTCACCCCGCTTTCGGCGGACAACGTGAACGGCCACACCCTCTTCGGCATGAGCGGCCGCCAGACGGTCACGACGGTCATCGACGGGAAGGTGCGCATGAAGGACCGGGAACTCGTCGGCATCGACGAGCGGGAGGTCCTGGCAAAGTCCCGCGAGCAGGCGGAAAAGATGTGGGCGCGCATCAACGCGCGGTAAACGAGCAGAACAAGCCGGGCGGGGAAGCCCGGATAACAGGAGGAATCTTTTATGAGCGATCGCATGCGGCCGATCCCCTTCGGCCAGTTGATGGACTGGATCATCGAGGAATACCAGACTTACGGGAGCATCTTCGGCGTCTCGAAGCTCGTCCGCCACGCGGAGGACGAACCGAGGCTGCCCCTTTTCGGCGAGCGGATGGAGGCCCCCTTCGGCCCCGCGGCCGGCCCGCACACCCAGCTCGCCCAGAACCTGATCGCCGCCTACGCGGCGGGCAGCCGGTTCTTTGAGCTCAAGACGGTGCAGACCCTCGACGGCGAGGACCTGCCGGTCGCAAAGCCCTGCATCAACGCGCAGGACGAGTGCTACAACGTCGAGTGGTCGACCGAGCTGCGGGTGCCCGAGGCGTACGACGAGTACGTCAAGGCGTGGTTCGCGCTCAAGCTCCTCTCCCGCGAGTGGGGGCTCGGCAGCCCGGACGGCTTCATCTTCAACATGAGCGTCGGCTACGACCTCGAGGGGATCAAATCCCCCAAGATCGACGCCTTCATCGAGGGGCTCAAAAACGCGGAAAACACGCCCGTCTGGGCGGAGTGCCGGACGTGGGCGCTCGAGCACCTCGGCCGCTTCCAAAAGCTCGACGCCCGCTATGTCGAAGAGATATCCCCCAGGGTGTGCACCTCGATCACCCTCTCGACCCTGCACGGCTGCCCGCCGCAGGAGATCGAGCGGATCGCGACCTACCTGCTGACCGAGAAGGGGCTCAACACCTTCATCAAGTGCAACCCGACCCTGCTCGGCTACGAGTACGCGCGCGAGACGCTCGACGCGCTCGGGTTCGACTATATCGCCTTCGACGACCACCACTTCAAGGAGGACCTGCAGTTCGAGGACGCGGTCCCGATGATCGGGCGGCTGCAGGCGCTCGCCGACGGGCGGGGGCTGGCGTTCGGCGTCAAGCTGACCAACACCTTCCCGGTCGACATCGCGGCGGGGGAATTGCCCGGCAATGAGATGTACATGTCCGGGCGGAGCCTCTTCCCGCTGACCGTCTCGGTGGCCAAGATGCTCTCCAAGGCGTTTGACGGAAAGCTGCGCATCTCCTATTCGGGCGGCGCGGACATCACCAACGTCGAAAAGCTCTTCGCGGCGGGCATCTGGCCGATCACGATGGCCACCACCCTCTTAAAGCCGGGCGGCTACCAGCGGTTCACCCAGATCGCCGAGCGGTTGCGCGGCTGCGGGGACCAGCCCTTCGCGGGGGTCAACACCGCGAAGGTGAGCGAGTATGTGGAGGACGCGATGGGCGATCCCTATTACCGCAAGCCGATCAAACCCCTGCCCTCCCGTAAGATGAAAAAACAAGTCCCGCTCGTCGACTGCTTTGCCGCGCCCTGCCGAGCCGGCTGTCCGATCGAGCAGGATATCCCCGCCTACCTGCGCCTCGCGGGGGAGGGCAGGCACCTCGACGCGCTGCGGGTCATCACCGAGCGCAACCCCCTGCCCTTCATCACCGGCACCATCTGCTCCCACCGCTGCATGGACAAGTGCACGCGCAACTTCTACGAGGATTCGGTCCACATCCGCGAGGTCAAGCTCGAGGCGGCCCAAAACGCCTATGACGAACTGCTGAAGGAGTTGCGCCCGGCCGCGCCCGCGAAGGGCAAAAAGGTCGCGGTCGTGGGCGGCGGCCCGGCCGGAATCTCGGCGGCCTATTTCCTCGCCAGAGCGGGCGTGCCCGTCACCGTCTTCGAGCGCAAACGGCAGCTCGGCGGCATCGTGCGCCACGTCATCCCCGCCTTCCGCATCCCGACCTCCGCCATCGAAAAGGACGCCGCGCTCGCGCGCGCCGTGGGCGCGCGGTTCGAGCTCGGCGCGGAGATCGGCTCGGCGCAGGAGCTGCTGGACCGGGGCTACACCGACGTCATCCTCGCGACCGGCGCGTGGAAGCCGGGGAAGCTCCCGCTCGAATACGGCGGGGCGATGAACGTCATTGAATTCCTCGAGCGGTGCAAGAGCGATCCCGACGGCCTTTCGCTTGGGGAGAACGTCGTCGTGATCGGCGGCGGCAACACCGCCATGGATGCGGCCCGCGCCGCCGTGCGCGCGCCGGGCGTCAAGAAGGTGCGGCTCGTCTACCGCCGCAGCCGCCGTTACATGCCCGCCGACGAGGAGGAGCTCGCGCTCGCCCTTTCGGACGGCGTCGAGTTCTGCGAGCTGCTCGCCCCGGCCGGCGTCCGGGACGGCGTGCTCAAGTGCGAAAAGATGGTCCTCGGCGCGCCCGACGCGTCCGGCCGCCGCAGCCCCGTCCCGACCGGCGAGACGGCGGAGGTGCCGGCCGACACGGTGATCGCGGCCGTCGGCGAGCGGGTGGACACCGCGCTCTATGAGCGCTGCGGCGTCGCGGTGGATTCGCGCGGCCGCGCGGTCGTCGACCCCGACACGCTCGAGACGGGCGTTCCCCACGTCTATGTCGCGGGCGACGCGAACCGCGGGCCCGCCACCGTCGTCGAGGCGATCGCCGACGCGACGAAGGCGGCGAAGGCGATCGCGGGCATCACGGTCGAAACCTATACCGCTACCAACGCGAGCCCCGACTACGGCCGCGCGCTCGCAAAGAAGGGGACCCTCTGCACCGACTGCGCGTCCTGCACCGAGTCCCAGCGCTGCCTCGAGTGCGCCACCGTCTGCGAGTGCTGCGCGGACGTCTGCCCCAACCGCGCGAACCTCGCCATCCGGGTGCCCGGACGGCGGATGCGCCAGATCGTGCACGTCGACGGCATGTGCAACGAGTGCGGCAACTGCGCGACCTTCTGCCCCTACGACAGCGCGCCCTACAAGGATAAGTTCACCCTCTTCTGGAGCGAGGCGGACTTCGCGGACAGCGGGAACGAGGGCTTCCTCCTGCTTGACGCCGAGCGCCAGCTCTACCGCGTACGCCTCGACGGGCAGGTCGCGGATTACGCGGTGGGCGAGGAGGGCTGCGGCCTTCCCGACGAGATCCGCCAGCTGATCACGGCGGTGTGGGAGGGCTACCGCTACCTCTTCGGCCGCCAGACGGTCACGACGGTATAAAAACGACCCTCAAAGAGGGGCGGGGCGCGGCCCCGCCCCTTGAACGCTTTTCAACAGGAGGCTTTCATATGGCAGTGCTCATTCAAAACGGCCGGGTGGTGACGCCCGAACGCACCTTCGCGGCGGACGTCCTCGTGCGGGATGGAAAGATCGCCGCCGTCGGGCCGGGCCTGCCCGCCGACGGGTGCGAAACCTACGACGCGGCGGGCTGCCTCGTCTTTCCCGGCTTCATCGACGCGCACACCCATCTCGACATGGATAACGGCGTCACCGCGACGGCGGACGATTTCGCCACCGGCACGCGGGCGGCGGTCTGCGGCGGTACGACGACGGTCGTCGACTTTGCGACGCAGGACAAGGGGGGCACCCTTGCCCGCGCGCTCGAGGCGTGGCACAAAAAGGCGGATGGCAAATCCTCCTGCGACTACGCCTTCCACATGGCGATCACCGACTGGAACCCTGCGGTGGCGGAGGAGATCGGGGAGATGGTGAAGGCGGGCGTGACCTCCTTCAAGCTCTACCTCGCCTACGACAACCTGCGCGTCACCGACGCCGAGCTCTACGAAATCCTGAAGAGGGTCGGGCAGGCGCACGGGATTATCGGGACCCACTGCGAAAACGGCGACCTCGTCAACGAGAAGGTCGCCGAGCTCCGCGCGGCCGGAAAGCTCGGGCCGCGGTATCACGCCCTTTCCCGGCCCGACTATGTCGAGGCGGAGGCGATCGCGCGTTACTGCTACATCGCCGGGGCGGCGGGGGTGCCGGTCCACATCGTCCACCTGAGCACCCGCGCGGGGCTCGAGGAGGCGCGGCGCGCCCGCGCGCGCGGACAGAAGGTCTACCTCGAGACCTGCCCGCAGTACCTCGTCCTCGACGGGAGCCGGTATGACGCGCCCGGCTTCGAGGGGGCGAAATACGTCTGCTCGCCGCCGCTCAGAAGCCTCGATGACCAGGCGGCGCTGTGGGAGGCGATCCGAAACGGCGAGATCGACTCGATCTCCACCGACCATTGCAGCTATAACCTCGCGGGCCAGAAGGATTTGGGCCGGGACGATTTCAGCAAAATCCCCAACGGCCTGCCCGGCATCGAGCACCGGCCCGCGGCGGTCTATACGGCGGGGGTCGCCGCCGGGCGGATGACGGAAAACCAGATGGCGGCGCTGCTTTCGGAGCACACGGCGCGGCTCTTCGGCATGTACCCGCGCAAGGGGGCGATCTCGGTGGGCGGCGACGCGGACATCGTGGTGTGGGACCCCGCCGCCCGCTGGACGATCTCCGCCGAGACCCAGCACCAAAACTGCGACTACACCCCCTATGAGGGGATGGCGGCGCGGGGCCGCGCGAAGGCGGTTTTCCTGCGCGGCGAGCTCGCGGCGGAAAACGGAGAGCCGGTCAAAGAGGGACTGGGAACCTTTGTCGCGCGCGGCGTGAGCGAATACTATTGATGACACTGATGACACATAAAAAAGGAGGAGGCCCCCGGCCGGGGGCCTCCTCCTTTTTTATCCGTTACGGTTCCATCTTTGCGATCGCATCGAGGTCGCCCCGGTAGTCCACGTCGAGCAGCTCGCGGCGGTTGGCCGCCTCGACGACGCGCAGCAGCTCCGGGTGCGCGGCGATCACCGCGCCGCCCGATTTGCCCGGCGGCAGCGCCGCCAGCTCGCCGAAGAGGGCGCGTGGGAAAAAGACCGGGTTGCCGCGCTTGCCCCGGTGGCCGAGCGCGGCGATCGAACCGGGGTGCGCCAAAAATTCGGCGCGCAGCGCCCCGATGCTCCGCGCGGTGAGCAGCGGCTGGTCGCAGACCGAAAACATGCAGCCGACGGCTTCCGGGTCGACCGCCGCAAGCCCCTTGCGGATGGTGACCGCCATGTCGCCCGTCGTGTCGTCGTTTTCCACCACCGAATAGCCGAGCAGCGCGGCGGACACCGCCACCTGCGGGTAGCGGGTGACGACGATTACCTGCTGGAACAGCTCGCCGGGAAAGTTGCCGAGCACCACGTCGGCCATCGGGCGGCCGCCGAAATCGGCGAGCAGCTTGTTGTCGCGAAAACGCGTCGAACGGCCCGAGGCCAGGAAGATGCACGCCAGTTTCCGCGCGTCGCCCATATCGCGCCCTCCTTCTGCCGCCGGCGTTTTTGCCGGCCTCTCTGCTGACAGTATACCACGGCCCCGCCCGCGAAACAACTTCGTTGTTTCGCAAAGCCGCCTGCGGCGGCTTCCGCCCGGCTCTGCCGGGCGGGGCGGGGCCTTCCCGCGCCCTGCGGCGCGTTTTATTTTTTGCGGCTGTAGGGGGTGTCCTCGAGCGGGAGCCGGGTGCGGAATTTGCCGTC
>NZ_DBMDHH010000061.1:0-14590 GCF_057433415.1 Anaerotruncus sp.
AAGCTAATCATTATGGACGAGCCGACGCGCGGAATCGACGTCGGCGCGAAACAGGAGGTCTACAACATCATATCCGGACTGGTGGAGCAGGGGATCGCGATCATTCTGGTCTCCTCCGAGCTGCCGGAGGTGATGGCCCTGAGCGACCGGATCTGCGTCGTCAGGAACGGCCGGATTGTCTACGAAACGCCGCCGGACGCCACCACCCAGGAGGACCTGATGGCTTACGCGTTCGGCGTGAAATCTTAACATGCGATTGGTGAGGGTAAAGTCTATGAAGGATAACAAATGGTCGCGGGTGTTGATTGACGCCCTGACAAAAAGCAACAAAGCCGCGTTGATCGTCGTGCTGTTAAGCGTGGTTATGGCGTTTTTGACGCCCACCTTTCTGAGCAGCTACAACCTGCTCAACGTCCTGAGGCAGGTCGCCGTCACGGTCATCGTGGGGGCGGGCTTCTGCATCATCATCGCCTGCGGGGACCTCGACCTGTCGGTCGGATCGGTCATGGCGCTGGTGGGCGTCGTGCTTGCAAAGCTCATGGTAGCGGGGGTTCCCGTGCCCATCGCGATCGCGGCCGGCATTGCCACCGGCATGTGCTGCAGTTCCATCAACGCGTTTTTCATCAATACCTTTAACGTACCGGGATTCGTCGTGACAATGGCGGTTTCCAACATCCTCCGGGGAGTCGTCTACCTGATGACCAACATGAGCCCGATCATCGGCCTGCCCGCGTCGTTCAATTTTATCGGGCAGGGCAGAATTTTGGGAATCCCCGTATCGGTCATCATCATGCTGGTAATGGTCGCGCTGGGGACCTTCGTCCTGCGGCGGACCAAGGTCGGCAGGCACGTCCTGGCGGCGGGCGGCAACCGGGAGGCCGCGAGGGTCTGCGGTATCGACGTCAAAAAGGTCCGGTACCAGGCGTATCTGATCATGGGGTTCTGCGCGGCGGTGGCCGCGGTGGTCCTCACGGCCAGAACCGCCTCCGCGCAGGTGGGCGCCGGCCAGAATATCGAGCTGGACGCGATCGCGGCGTGCGTGATCGGCGGGACGCCTTTGAGCGGCGGCGCGGCGACCGTCGTGGGCACCGTATTCGGCTGCCTCGTGGTCGGCGTCGTGAACAACGGCCTCAACCTGCTCAGCGTCAATTCCAACTGGCAGTTTGTCGTTAAGGGAGCCCTGCTGATCATCGCGATCATCACGGACGCGCTCTCCACGAACCTTTTGGCGAAGAAACAGACGAGGACACATTGATGAAGGAGGATTTCTGATGAAGGTCGGATTACAGTTGTATACGGTCAGGGACGCGTTCCGCGCGGACCCGCGGGGAACCTTGGAAAAGATGGCGGAGATCGGTTACCATTACGCCGAGCTTTTTAACCACAACGCGGACCGGGAGATCGCGTGCTTCGGGTTCAGCGCGGCGGAGATCGGGAAGCTGTCGGAGGAGACGGGCGTCAAAATCGTCAGCGGGCATCTGGGATGCTATGAGCGCGCGAAGGAGATGATCCGCGACCGGGAGCTGATGAAACGGACCGCCGGGTACTATGCCGAAGCGGGCTGCGAATATATGGTCCTGTCGGCGGAGTACTTCACCTCGAAGGAGCAGGTGTATTCAAGCTGCGAGGCCTACAACGCGGTCGGGGAGATCTGCCGGGAGAACGGGCTTTCATTTTTGTACCACAACCATTTCTGGGATTTTAAAACGGTGGAAGGAAAGCCAATTATGGACATCCTCGTCGAGCGAACCAACCCGGAGACGGTTGGGATCCAGGTCGACGCCTACTGGGTGAGCAGGGGGATGATCGATCCGGTCGAGGTCGTCGGCAAGTATGGAACGCGGGTCAAATGCCTGCACCAGAAGGATTTCCCGGAGGCGGAAATCGAACATATGGACATCTGGAAGAAACTCGACAAGGACCGGTTCGTCCTGCCCGACGCGGTGGACCGCGCAGTGAAGCACAGCGAATTTACCGAGATCGGCACGGGAGTGCTCGATATCCAGGGACTGATCGACGCGGGAAATTCCGTCGGCGCGAAATACGTCTTTCTCGAGCAGGACTACAGCAGCCTGGAGACCTTTGAGAGCATTTCGGTCAGCCTTTCCAACTACCGGAAGATGCGCGGACTGGAGCTCTGAAGACGGGGGGAACCCCAAAGGGGGATGAGTGGACATGGTAAAGGTAGGCGTGATCGGCTGCGGAAAGATTGCGCAGGTCCGGCACCTGCCGGAATATGAAGAAAACGGAAACGCCCTTCTGGCGGGGCTATATGACATCCACCGGCAGCGCGCGGCGGACCTGGCCCGGACGTACCGCTGCGCCGCGTATGAAACCTGCGAGGACCTGCTGGGGAACCCGGAGATCGACGCGGTCAGCGTCTGCGCCGCAAACCACGCCCACGCGGAGCTCACGGTCGCGGCGCTGAGGGCGGGCAAACACGTCCTGTGCGAAAAGCCGATGGCGATGACCTATGCCGACTGCGAACGGATGGTCCTGGCCGCGCGGGAAAACGGGAAGATCCTGATGGTCGACCACAACCAGCGGTTTGCGAAGGCGCACCAAAAGGCCCGGCAGCTGCTCAAAGAGGGAGCCATCGGGGAGCTTTTGACCTTCCGCACCACGTTTGGGCACGGGGGACCGGAGACCTGGAGCGTCGACCCGGGAAAGGACGTCTGGTTTTTTGACAGGCAAAAGGCGTGCATGGGGGCCATGGGCGACCTGGGCGTCCACAAGACCGACCTGATCCAGTATCTGACCGGCCGGAAGATCGTCCGCGTCATGGCCCAACTAGGCACGCTGGACAAGCGGGACGCCGCCGGCGTTCCCATAGGCGTGGACGACAACGCGGTCTGTATCTATACGCTGGAGGGGAACGTGATCGGTACGATGACCGCCAGTTGGACGCATTACGGCATGGAGGACAACTCCACCGTCCTCTGCGGGACCGGGGGGATTATGCGGATCTACGAATCCCCCGACTGCGCGATCCGGATCGTCGGCAGGGACGGCGGGGAGGTCCTGTATCGGATCGACGGCATCCAGACGAACGACCGCCAGACGAATTCGGGCGTGATCGATCATTTTGTGGAGTGCGTGGAAACGGGCGCGCAGCCCGAGTCGAGCGGGGAAAGCGCGCTCCGGGCGATGAAGGCCGTTTTCGCGGGAATGGAATCCTCCCAGTGTGGAAGAAGCATCTCAATAGAATAGGAGCGTCGGAATGAAACTTGGATTTGTAAGTTCGATCCTCGGGCAGCTCGATTTCCTCGAAATGATGGAAGCCGCCCGGGAGATCGGATTTCAGTGTGTGGAGGTCGCCTGCTGGCCGAACGGGAAAGCGGAGAGGCGCTATGCGGGCGTGAGCCACATCGACGTCGTAAACCTGGACGGCGCCGCCGCGGGGGAAATCGCGGAGTATTGCCGGAAAACGGGGGTGGAGATCTCCGCGCTGGCCTTCTATCCCAACATCCTGGACGGCGACCCCGACAGGAGAAAGGCGAACATCGCCCATCTCCGGCAGGTCATGCTTGCGAGCCGCGCCCTCGGCGTCAATATGGTCACGACATTCATCGGCCGGGACCAGGCGAGGACGGTGGAGGAGAACCTTGAGATCGTGAGCGAGGTGTGGCCGCCCATCGTCGCGTTTGCGGAGGAACTGGATGTCAGGATCGCGATCGAAAACTGCCCGATGCTTTTCGGCGCGGACCAGTGGCCGGGCGGGCAGAACCTGATGACCACCCCGGCGGTCTGGAAACGGATTTTTGAGATTCTCCCAAGCGCGCATTTGGGAATCAATTACGACCCGTCCCACTTCATCTGGCAGATGGTCGACTACATCCAGCCGCTGTATACCTTCCGGGACCGCATCTTCCACGTCCACTGCAAGGATATCAAGCTCTATCCCGAAAAGCTGAACGAAGTCGGGATCATGGGGTATCCGCTGGAGTATATGACGCCGAAAATCCCGGGGCTGGGAGATGTGGATTGGGCCAGATACCTGTCGGCGCTGATGGACATCGGTTATGACGGGAACGTCTGCATCGAGATCGAGGACCGGGCGTTTGAAAGCTCGGAGGAAAAAATTCTGGACGCCCTGCGGCTGAGCAAGAGGTATCTGGAACAGTTTATCGTTTGACAACGCGACAGGCGCGCCTGGGATGGAAGAACCCTTCCATCCCAGGCGCGCCTGTTTTTGGGGCTTTGCAGGCTTGCGCCACGCGTGAACTGGCATCCGGCGGCGGGGGCGTTTTTACTGTCTTTTTACGGCAACCTGATCGTTTTCCTTGCATTTCTCTGTTATGCTTCCCCTGTCCAAACGCAACATGACGAAAAGATGGAGGAATTAAGCATGGATTGGAAACGCCCACTGGCACTTACCCTGGCCGCCGCCGCGGCCTGCACGCTGGCCGCGTGCGGCAGCCCCTCCGCGCCCGCCCCGGAATCCGTATCCGCCCCCGCGGCGGGTTCCGTTTCCCAGGTGGAGAGCCGGGCTCCCACGGCGTCCCCCGAGGCCCCGAAATATGTCTTTCTGTTCATCGGCGACGGGATGCGCTATCCCCAGATCCAGTCGGCCTCAGATTTTCTGGGCGCGATCAATGACGGGGACTACTGGATGGCACAGCCCAGCCTGGACGACAACCAGGGGGCGATCCTGGACGGCCCCGAGTACCTGAACTTCATGAACTTCCCGGTCGCCGGCTCCGCGGTCACATATGATTCCAACAGCTTTGCCCCCGATTCCGCTTCAACCGCCACCTCGATCTCCACCGGACACAAAACCTATTCCGGCACCATCAACATGGACGAAACGGGCACCGTCGCCTTTGAGACGATCGCCGAAAAGCTCCATGACCAGAAGGACTGGGAGATCGGCGTGATCACATCCGTCAACCTCAACCACGCCACCCCCGCCGCCTTCTACGCCCACCAGCAGAGCCGCAGCAGCTACTATGAGATCGGCCTGGAGATGATTGCGTCCGATTTCGATTACTTTGCCGGCGGCGGCCTGCTCAAGCCCACCGGCTCGGACGGGGACCTGGAAAACCTCTACGACCTGGCCCGGGACGCCGGCTATACCGTGGCCATGACCCGCGCCGAAGCGGAAGCGGTAAACGCCTCCACCGATAAGGCGGTCATCATCGACGAGCACCTTGCGGATTCCGACGCCATGGCCTATGAGCTGGACCGGACGAATGAGATGATGTCGCTCGCCGACTATGTCTCCAAGGGGATTGAGGTCCTGGAAAACGACAAGGGCTTTTTCATGATGTGCGAGGGCGGCAAGATCGACTGGGCCTGCCACGCCAACGACGCGGCCTCCACCATCCGCGACACGCAGGCGCTGGCTGACGCCGTCCAGGTGGCCGTCGACTTTGCCAAAACGAAACCGGAGGAGACGCTGATCATCGTCACCGGCGACCACGAAACCGGCGGCATGACCATCGGCTTTGCCGGCACCGATTATGACACCTATCAGGATCTGCTGGAAAGCCAGAAGATCTCCTACGCCAAATATGACAGCGATTATGTGGCCGCCTACAAGGAGCAGAAGACCTCCTTTGAGGAGGTGCTGGCCGACGTGGAGGAGCTCTTCGGCCTGAAAGCCGCGGGAGAGGAAGGCGACAAGCTGGTCCTCACCGAGTACGAGCTTTCCCGGCTCCGCGCCGCCTATGAGAAGAGCGTCAACGAGACGCCCGCCAGCCGGTACGAGCAGGAGGAATCGGTGCTCTACGGCACCTACGAACCTCTGAGCGTCACCATCACCCACATCATCAACAATAAGGCGGGGATTTCCTTCACCTCCTACAGCCATACCGGACTGCCCGTGGCCGTACTGGCCGACGGCGCCGGCGCCGAGGCCTTCCAGGGGTATTACGACAACACCGAGGTTTACAACAGACTGGCCCGGATGCTGGACGTCCAATAGTCCGCGTTTCTCTCACTTCATAGCCGGGGGGCGGATGCGGCTCCAAGCCGCATCCGCCCCCCGGTCTGGAAAGGATATTCCCGGCCATATGAAAAAAACACCCAATCGTTCGACCCGGCTCCGGTACCACGCGCCCGTGATGCTCTGCGCCGCGCTGATCGCCGTCCTGCTTCTCCTGCCCACGGGATTTGAGGGCGCCGTCCAATATCAGGAGGCCGACCGCTGCCCCGCCCGCGTGCTGGCGGTGGACGACAGTTCCATCGTCGATAACGGCCTGGTCCGCTCCGGGGAACAAATCTGCACGCTCGAGCTGTTGGGGGGAAGGTTCCGGGGACAGACCGCTTCCGGCGTCAACCTGCTCAACGGCTCGCTGGAACAGGACAAGATCTTTGTCCCCAGGGATAAAGCCATGGTGGTGGTCAGCTTCACGGGGGATGCGATCCGCTCCGTCACGATGGTCGACCACTACCGCATCGGCAAGGAAATCCTGCTGGCCGGCGTTTTTGCCGTCTTTCTGGTCCTCTTTGCCGGGCGTACCGGCGTGCGGGCCATCGCCTCCTTTGTCCTGACGGTCCTCATGCTGTGGAAGCTGCTGGTTCCCCTTTACCTGAAAGGGTACGATCCCGTTCTCATCGGCCTCGCGGTCACGCTGCTCCTCACGCTGCTGATCATCGCGCTGGTTTACGGCTTTGACCGCCGCTGTGCCGCCGCCGCATCCGGCGCGTTCCTCGGGATTTTGGCAACCTGTGTGCTGGGGGTCCTTTTTACCGGCCTCTTCCAAATTCACGGAGCGGTCATGGCCTACTCCGAAAGCCTGCTCTACGGCGGCTACCAGCACCTGAGCCTGACCCGCATCTTCATGGCGGCCATCTTTATTGGGGCGTCCGGCGCGGTGATGGACCTGGCGGTGGACATCACCTCCGCGGTGAACGAGGTGGTGGAGAAGCGCCCCGACATTTCCCAGTGGGAGGCGGCGCGCTCCGGGATGAACGTGGGCCGGGCCGCCATGGGCACCATGACCACCACGCTGCTGCTGGCCTACTCCGGCGGCTATGTGGCCCTGCTGATGGTGTTTATGGCCCAGGGCACCCCCATCCATAACATCCTCAATTATAAATATGTGGCCGCCGAAATGATCCACACGTTGGTGGGCTCCTTCGGGCTGGTTACAGTGGCTCCGCTCACCGCCCTGACCAGCGGCTTCCTGCTGGCCGGGCGAGCCGCGGAGGAACCCCCGGGCCGATAACAGCGTGGCCCGGCGATGCAAAACAGCGGCCGGTGATGCCGCGATCCGACGGCCCGTAAATTTTGAAAAAGTGAAAAAACCCGCATGACAGCCATCAAACCGGCTTGTCATGCGGGTTTTGTACCAATGCGGCAAAATTGCTTTTTTCGCACTGCAAGAGATCGGAAGGAAAGAGATGTGTGAAGGGAAAACCATCAGGGTTTTCACCTTCACGCCGAACGAAGCAAACGGAGAACCCGCCCGCAGGCGGCGCCAAAAAGAAGCAGCCAGTCGAAAGACTGGCTGCTTCTTTTTGGCGGAGATGGAGAGATTCGAACTCTCGCGCCCGTTTCCAGACCTACTCCCTTAGCAGGGGCCTTAAAAGTGCCTATATATGCGGTTTTGCTGGCAATTTGTTGTCAGTATGTTGTCAGTAAAATGAAGTTAATGCGGCGATAAGAAGGCGGCCCGCCGTCCAAGTTTACACCATGCGAATCTCTATCCGACAAGCCGGGACACGGGTACCCCCAGCGCCCAGGCAAGGCTTTCAATCACGTCCGAAGTCGGGTTGGCGGCGCCGCATTCGATCGCGCTGATTGTGCGCACGCACACCCCCGAAGCAAAAGCAAGCCGTTCCTGCGACCATCCCAATTCCAATCTGCTCATTTTGACATTCACTCCTATTGTCGTCGATAACATGACGCGTTCCCTTTCTGCGGACCGCCTCGTTCGATTCTACTATAATGTGTATGGCCTGCCAACACTTTCCGCTTGTTTTCGCGCCCGGTCCGTCCTACAATAAGAACATACGTTCTGATTCGAGGAGGTGGCCCGATGGACCGCACGATTTTACACTGCGACTGCAATTCCTTCTATGCGTCGGTGGAGGCGCTCCACCGGCCCGCCCTGCGCGAGAAACCCCTTGCGGTCGGCGGCGACGTCGAGCAGCGCCACGGCATCATCCTCGCCAAAAACGACAGCGCCAAACGGTATGGCGTCAAGACCGGGGAGGCGCTCTGGCAGGCGCGGCAGAAATGCCCCGGTCTGGTCATCGTCCCGCCCGACTATCCGCTCTACCTGCGGTACAGCAGGCTCTGCCGGGAAATCTTTATGGAGTACACCTCGCAGGTGGAGCCCTTCGGCATCGACGAGGCATGGCTCGACGTGAGCGGAAGCACCGGCATCTTCGGCGGCGGGCCGCAGATCGCGGAGGAAATCCGCCGCCGCATCCGGTTCGAGCTGGGAATCACCGTCAGCATCGGCGTGAGCTGGAACAAGATTTTCGCAAAGCTCGGCAGCGACTACAAGAAACCGGACGCCGTCACGGTCATCAGCCGGGACAACTACAGGGAAATCGCGTGGCCCCTCCCCGCCTCCGACCTGCTGTATGTCGGTCCGGCCACCCGCCGCAAGCTGGCGTCCCGGCAGATCACCACCATCGGCAGGCTTGCCGCCGTCGATCCCGCGAACCTGCGCAGGTGGTTCGGCAAGTGGGGCGACGTACTCTGGGCGTTTGCCAACGGCGAGGACCGCGCCGCCGTCGCGGAATTCGACGAACTGGCCGTGATCAAATCCATCGGAAACAGCTGCACCGCCCCCCGCGACCTCGAGGACGACGGGGACGTCGGGCTGGTCCTGTGGGTGCTGGCCGAGAGCGTCGCCGCAAGGATGCGGGAACAGGGGTTCGTGGGGCAGACGGTGTGCATCAGCGTCCGCGACCGCGGTTTGCAGAGCTTCACCCGGCAGCGGAAGCTGCCGCATCCCACCTGCCTGTCTTCTGAGATCACCGCCGCCGCCATGGAGATTTTCCGGGCAAACTACCGGTGGGATGAACCGATCAGAAGCATCGGCGTATCGGTGACGGATTTTTCGCATGACGATATCCCGGTGCAGCTCGACATGTACGATGACTATCAAAAGCGGGAGGACCTGGCCGAGATCGAGCGGACGGTCGACGGCCTGCGGCGGCGGTTCGGCAACGGCTGCGTGCGGCGGGCAACCCTGCTGCGGGACACGGACCTGACCGGCTTCGACCCGAAGGCCGACCACATCATCCATCCGGTCGGATATTTTTAAAGGAGACGCTGTGCAATGAACGATCTGGCGCGTAAGGTCTACGTGCGTGTCAACGCCACCTTCGGCACGGACGGAAGCATCTCCCCCGAGGTTATCGAATGGGAGGACGGGACACAATATCAGGTGGAACGCGTCCTCGACGTGCGCCGCGCCGCGTCCATGCGGGCGGGCGGCAGCGGCATCCGCTATCAGGTACGGGTCGTGTGGGACACGCCCGAAGGGCAGCCCGCATACGCCGTCAGCTACGTCTGGCGGGAGGACGACAATAAATGGTTTGTGGAGGCGAAGAACTGATATGTGCGGACGGTACAATTTCAGTCAGGAAGAGAGCGACGAAATCCGGGAGATCGTCCGGGAGGTTGAGCGGCGGCAGCGCGGAGAATTCAAAATGGGGGAAATCTACCCGACCAACGTCGCCCCGGTGCTCGTCGCCGGGGACGACCGACCCGTGCCCGAGCTGCTGGCGTGGGGGTTCCCGCGCTTCGATAAAAAGGGAGTGGTCATCAACGCCCGCGCCGAGACGGCCCCGGACAAGCCGATGTTCCGCAAGTGCCTCGAACAGCGCCGCTGTGTGATCCCGTCCACCGGCTTCTACGAGTGGGCGGCGGACAAGACCAAATACCGCTTCCGCCTGCCCGGTGAGGATGCGCTTTACATGGCGGGGCTCTACAACGAGTTCGCCGGGGAACCCCGCTATGTCATCCTGACCACCGCCGCGAACGAATCCATCGCCGACGTCCACAACCGGATGCCGGTGGTGCTCCCCCGCGCGAGAATCGCGGAGTGGATCGGCGGCCTCGGGGCCGCGATGGAGATTCTCCGCGCGGTTCCGCCAATGCTGGAACGGACCGCTTCATAAATCAATCCTCCCGCTAAAGCGGGAGGATTTTTGATATTCATCAGGGTAAAATATGCCCGAGGTGATCGTATGGCAGTATCCCGCAAAGGCGCTATGCGGCAGCCGGTGTTCAAGGGATTGCGCGACGATAAAGATCCATATGGGTGTACGACTTCCGACTAAAAGGAGTCGTACTATATTGATTTTCCACACATATTAGATATAATTGATATATCTGTAGATTTTTGCCATTTGAGGTGACGTTATGGTCGACAAACTAATGCAAATTCCATCTGACCTATGGATAGGAATCGTCATTTCAATCGTAGGTTCTTTCGTCACGTTTCTTTTGACAAAAATAAAGCCTCACGATAAAGATTTATTGCGACAGCAGTTGGAAAAAGTTTATGCGCCTCTATATAATACCCTTAAGTGCGATACGGTTTACAACTTTCCCAGTTCTCTATCTGAGTCGTTTTTTATGAAACGTACTACTAAGCCCCCCTTCAATTATACTTACAGTGAACTACAGAACTGCTGTAATAAAATGTCATCCCTAATGCAGAAAAATATATTCCTTTTTCCGGAAATACTATTAAATAACTTAAAAGAATTTTGTCAACATGCAAAAATCATGTCGCAGGAGGATATAACTACAAAATCCTCACTTTTTTTGACTCAATATGATACATACGTAAACCTATGCTACATTGTAATATCAAATTATAATTATGCAAAAAACAAATTAGGATATCCCAAATGTTCTAGTAATTCATTGTTTGCGTTTAAATATTATGATTTCAATACTAAGAAAGAAATCATAAAAGTAATGGCCATGTCATTTATAGCCATAATACTTCTTGTCGGACCGATCGTAATAATTTTTACTAGGATAGTTTTTAGTGAGGATTCCCTTCTGTGGTTATATCGTTTGCTTTTATGGGCATTCTGTTTTATTATTATACTTTTGGCTAGTCTCTCTAGAAATGTCCTCAAGTATAAATATGGAACAAAAAGCGATGCGATTGGATTAAAAGTGCTCTTGAAAGAACTGGCGAGAAGTGTTCAGAAAAAGAACATAATTCAACTTATTATGGATTTAAGAAATAAGAAAATAAAACTTTGGTATTAGGGCGGGGTGCCTAGCCCCGCCCAGCATTTATTTAAATGCCATATTTAGAAATATCGGTATCATGCATCCGCCAATCGCCGCAAGAATCCCCAGAATCAGATTCAGTTTGGTCTTGATCACGGCGAAACTCACCTCCCCGTCGCCAAGCCGCCCGTCGTACTCGTCAAACTTTTTGGATACCCGATGCTCCAGCTCCACGAGCCGGTCGCACGGGACATTTTTGTCACAATCCATGTCTACACCCCCAATATCATCCTGATCTTTTCGATTGCCTCCCCGGTTGCGTCGTGAGCGGCTTGCAAGGCCGAGTAAGCGGCCTTCAGCTCTTCTGTCGGGATTGTTACCGTCTCTTCCTCCGGGGCCTCTGCGGGCTTGTCCTGCGTGCTGGGCGGTGTCCATCCGTTGAGCCGGTGCGCCCGCATGATCCCGGGGTAATCCCGGTAGCACTCGTTGATATCCACCGGCACGCTGATCCCCGGGCACGTCCCTCCGCCTGTCCGCTGCCACATGCCATACACTCCCTGGTAGGTGCAGCAGGGCGCGTATTGCGCCACCCACTTGTCATAGGCGGTAAGCTGCCCCGCGTCCACCCAGTAATCGAGCCAATCCTTCGAGGCGTACAGCCCCGCATAATAACCCGCGTCCTGGAGCACGCCCAAAAACGCCTTTGCCATGTCGGTGCGAAGCTGCTTTCCCTTACCCACGCCCCAAGCGTTGCCGCAGGGGGACTCGTATTCCTGGTCCATGTACACCGGGTATGTGGGGCGGAGGCCGTCAAGCACCTTGACGAATGCCCGCGCCTCCGTCCCGGCCTCGTCAACCGTCACCGCATCGCTCCACCAGTACGCGCCCCAATCGAGACCGGCCGCGAGTACGGCGGGGAGATACCTGCCCTTGAAGGTTTGCATCTCCCGCAGCCCTTGCCCCGCCTTGATGATCACATAGCTGTAGCCCGCCGCCTTGACCTTGGCAAAGTCGATATCGCCCTGGTGGGACGAGATATCAATCCCCCGTGCGATCACATCAGCCATTGCCCGCCTCCGTATCCTTGTGCGGCGTCTCGTAGGTCATGGCCCTCACGCTGTCATTCACGCCCGAGGTTGTCGGGTCGGTCAGGGCATTGAACACGCTGACGAGCACGGAAACCACCACAACGGGATTCTGCACCGCGCGCAGGAGCACCTCACCGATCGACGCCCATGTCGTCATGTCCTCCCACGCGAGGCCGAAGTACGCGAGGATGGGCAGGACGACGGCGCAGGCCATCTGCGCCCACCAGAGCGGGTTCTTGATTCGGACTGTCCAGTTGATTTTCATATGTAGCAGCTCCTTTCACCTGTGCCGCCGAAGGGCGGCATTTTTGCGTTATTCTGCTTCCTTTTGCCGTTGGTCGTCGTCGGGGGCGTCGACCTCTGTCCACACCTCGGAACTCCCCGTGATCACGCAGGGCTGAGTGATCGTGCCGTTCGTCAATGTTTTGCCCTCGGCGGAAATCAGGCGCACCATGGGAGTCAATGTGTATGCTTCTCCATTCGCGAACGTCTGGGGTTCGGCTCCCGGCGCGAGGTCGATCGTGCGCGTCGGCGTCTTCATCCGGTACGTGTTCAAGACCTGCATTTCATCACCTCAGATATGTAATGGTCGCGTTCGTCGCTCCCCACGGCGCGCCTGCTACTGCTCCTTCTGCAAAATCACATACGATGCTTGTAAGGTTTGTACAATTTGTAAAAACATAATCCCCAATTGTTTTTAGATTCCCACCAAGGCGCATCGTTCGCAACGAATTACAGCTATTGAACGCGGCAGACCCAATCGTTGTTACACTCTCCGGGATTTCTTCTATCAACAATTTTTCACAAAAGCGAAACGCATATGAACCTATATTAGTAAGGTTGGGCGGCAAAGATTCAAGTGCTAAATTAGAGCAACCGTCAAACGCAGCACTGCCAATATCAATCAGTCCTTCCGGAAGTGAACTTAAAGGCATCTTCTTACAACCATAAAAACCTTTTGTATCAACAACTTTCACTTTTGATGGAATCGAAGTAATGTCTAAATTTGCACAGCCATGAAAAGAGTACTGGTATATTCTATCTATACCTGATGGGAGATAATTCAGTGCCAGTAACGGGCAATTATAAAAAGCATAGTTATCAATCCTCGCTACTGTTTCGGGCAACGATGTAAATGCTACTTCGGTCGAATAGAACGCGTATCTTCCTATCGAGGTTATGCCTTCTGGCAATTGATCAATTTTTATCGAACTATAATTATAGAAAGCGAATGGCCCAATGATTTTGACGCTATCGGGTATAGTAAGTTTTTTTTGACTGAACCCGTCCCGTTCGATTAATGTTTTCAGGCTGTCTTTTGCATCATCAGTTGGGCTTCCGCCAGCTATTGTCCCTACACCGTCCGCAAGCTCCTGAAATGTCGCAACATCCGCTTCTTTGGAAACCGTTCCGCCCATGTCGCTGATCGCGGTTTCCACCAATGCTTTACCGTCAGCGACAGACGTAAAATCCTCTTGCAGTTTGGTGACGTCATCCTTTAACAGTCCCGTGTTATAGAGCGCCTCATTAGCCATATCGTTCGCCATACCGCTACGATCTATCGCTTCGCTGACACTACTTAGAAGTTGTTCTGTAATCATTCGTCTGTCACCGGATAAAACATCCCAACCGGATTCTTGCTCATTCCACATTATCTTATCGCCAGAATAAATACCCATCCGGGGGAAGTCGTTATATACTTTGAATACAAACCCCGGTTTAACACTAGGGGTATGTATTTCTCCGATGTCCTGCACACAACCAATAAAGCACAAGGCGTTTCTAATGTTCGTTGGGATATTTGCAAGGATATTGTAAAACTGGTCTTCCCCGAAATCTGCCCCGTGCTCCTTCACTTTCTGATAAGCATCTGCACCGGGTTCTCCCTGCGGCCCGGTGTCGCCCTTCGGCCCAGCGGGGCCGGGGATTCCTTGCGGTCCAGCTTCTCCCGTCGGTCCTGGAGGCCCAGCGGGTCCGGGTTCTCCCTTCGGCCCCGGAGGCCCCTCCGCTATGATCTGCGCGGTTATGGCCGCCTGCGGTTCAATGGCTCCGATCAACTCATTCATCCGTGATTTCCTCCATGACCCGAAAGCTGCTTGGCGGGATGATCGTCGTCACCCTGCCGCTCGCATAGGTCAGCTGCACGTCGTATTTGTATGCCCCAAAATCAAGCGCCTTGGTGTCTTCCGGAGTGATCTCGATCACGGCCTCCCCTTTGCCGCCGAAGTCGGTCACGACCTTCTGCATGAGTTTTTCATCCGCGTTCGGGCTCCACTTGACTGTAAAATACACGGTGTCGCCTCTCTCAAAAGGATGCAGGGAACCGTCCGGGTTCTTACAC